>JAFWCS010000367.1 GCA_017534365.1 Clostridia bacterium
GTATAGGTGAAGATACTGTCCGTATCGTCATAGCAGACCACGGGGGAGGAAACGACGTAGATCTTCTGCCGCCTGCCGCTGATGCTCGCGGTCACGGATTCCGTCGAGGTCGGCGCATCCTGGCGGAAGCTGAGCCTGCCGCCGGAGAGCGTGAAGGCGTCGCTGCCCTCAATCGCGGTGATGCTGCCGTATTTGGAGGCGATATTCTGCAGCGTGCTGCTGCCGTTGCGATAGACGAAGAGGTTGTCGGAGGCGAGCAGATCGGCGGTATAGGTGATGTCGCCGTCCATGATATAGTCGCCGTGCTGCGGCTGGATGGATTTCTGCCAGCCGTTGAAGGTGTAGGTGGTCAGATTCGTGTCGGCCGGCAGGGCGTCGGTCGGGATCGCGGCGGAATAATCGTCGCCGTAGTTGATGCGCTCACTCGCGACGGAAACGCCGTCGATCTGGAAAGTGTAGGTGCCGGTCTTTTTGACGAGATTGATATTGCCGACCGCCTGCACCGCGTTCTGAATGGCAGTTGCGCAGGAGGAAACGCCGTTGCTTCTGCTTGCGGCGTAATCGAAGTTATGCGGATCGGCGCTCTGCAGCAGATACAGCGCCCGGACGCACTGCTCCAGGGAGGCGTCGGTATACATCCATTCTTTTCCTTCGACGTTTGCTTCATACCACGCTCTGGAGCCCTTCGTCGCGCTGCCGCCGGTGAGAATGTCATACACCGGTTTATAATTGATCACGTAATAATCGGACTGCGTCGTGATGGTGCCGGTGCCCTTGCTGGTGCTGCCGATCGTATAGTCGAAGAACGCCTGCATGGTGAATCGGACGTTTTGCTCATGCTTGAAAAACGTGCCGTCGCTGAAATCAGAGTTGAATTTCAGCGCGTTCCACCAGAAGCGGGAGGTGTCGTTTGTGGAGCCGACGTAGGTATCCTCCACATCGGCGAGATGCCATATCTCCGTGCCGTTAAACTGATACGCCCACGTCTGCCAGGCTGAGTCCATGTAACCGTGCCATTTTTGCCTGAGGACAAAATTATCATTCGATGCGGCGGCATAGTAGATACGCTGATCCTGGACGTTGGCTTTGTTGTGCCGCTTGGTTTCCATCTGGATGGGGGCGTAGACTTCGTGAACGCCGTCATACACCATCACGGCGTACTGGGGCGTGAAAAGCTTGAAATAAACAGCTTCAATATCCTTGAAGTTGTCGGAGTTGTCCGCGCCGCGGATCCCCATGCCGCTGTCTTCGTTCGTCGGCGGCGGCGCAAAAACAACATTGGAATACCCGTTGGTTGCAGGATCGCTGTAATGATACACCGTTGCATTGAAAGAAGGGGCGTTGAGCGCGTTTTTATTAAAATCAGAAATCGCTGCGTTATAGATGCAAAGATCCTTGATTTTTGCCGTCAGCTTCGGATCGGGCCAGCGGGAGGCGCCGATATAATTCTGCCTGAAGCCCGAGGCGGCGTTCAGGAACGCCTGGATATTGCCGCGCTGATCGTTGAAGTTGCTGTTATAATACGCAGTGTCGTAGCTGACGCCGTTGATTTGGAACTGCACGCCGCTGCGCACCGTGATCGTGACCCGGATCTGATAGGTCTGATTGGCCTGGATATCCGGCCCGTTCAGCGGATAGGCGTTGATCGTCTCGCCGGAGCCGTTATGATAACCGACCACCGGGAATTTTCTGCCGCTCATCCAGGTTGCCGTGGCGGAAATATACAGATGATTGGCAGGGCTTTCGGAGCCGTTGTATTCGTTGAGGCCGAGCGAAAGAACGTGGCGGTGATTGTCGTTTTCCCCCGGAATGTAAGTGTAAGTCACTTCCATGCCGGTGCCCGCGGAGACGCCGCTGAGCAGGTCGCTGTTCGCGATCTTGACGTAGGTTCTGTTGAAGGCGGTCATGCCGGCGCCGCTGTCATAGGACGGCCCGTTGTCTCCTTGCCAGATCAGGCCGCTTGTGTTGCCGGTCACGGCGTCATACCAGACGTTGTCGGTCGAGAAGAACTCGCCGACCTTGCTGCCGTTCGCAAAGGCTTCCTGCGTTGTATCGGCCGCCTGCGTTCTGACCGGCAGAACGGGTGCGGCAAACGCAGCCGGGAGCAGCAATGCAGCCGCCAGCAGCCAGGCGAGGATCATCTTGGCACGGTTTTTCATGAAAACCACCTTCTTCCGCGTTATTATTGCTATTATATCAAATCAGGAGTTTCATTACAATTAGGAAGAATGCAGGAATCTGCGGCCTGATTATTGTTTTTTCTGTTTGATTGAACAAAAAGAAGCAGAAACTGTCAGCCGGGGCTGCCGGAACCGGGGCTGCAGAAACGATCTGCATCCGCGCAGAGAGTGCTTTGCGGATTTTGTTACCTATTTGTCACCCCTGCAGTGATAGAATAGGCATGGAAACATGGGGAAGCGTCGCGCTTCCCGCGGCTGAGGGCAGAATCAGCCGGTCTGATCTTTACCGGGCGCGGCAAGGCGTGCCGCAAAAAAACACACAAATACGAATCCGCCGGCGCACAGGATGTGCGTCGGCGGATGTTTCATAAGGAAATCGCGGCATTTCGCCGTCAAATTGTCGTTCGACGGCGAGCAGGTAGGGGCGGATAGTATCCGCCCGCAAATGAAGCAGGAAATCCCCCGGCGTGCGTAGGGCACGGATCCGTCCGTGCCGACCGCGCGGAACGCGCAGCGTTTCGCCGTCAGATGGTTGGCCGGTTCAGCGCGCCCACAGCAGAGAGAACAGGCTGAACAGGACGCTGCGGCGCTTTTGCGGCTGTTTTTTCTGCTGCTGCCGGGTCGCCGGGTCCTTCCGCAGAAGGAAGCGCGCTTTCGTTCGCGTCTGCGTCGATCGTGCCGCCGGGGGCGGGCGGCGCCGCATTCGGCTCATTTTCGCTGCCGGCGTTGTCAACTGTTTTTTTCGAAATTCAAACAAACACGCGCGGCCGGCATTTTGTGCTTGAAGATTTGGGAAAAGCAGTATATAATGAAAAAAACCGCCGGTCGGAGGCGGCAGGGGAGAACTGCCGCACGGACCGGGGAACGGAACACCGCGACGCAGTTTCAGGCATGCAAAGAGGGGTGAAAGCCATGACGGCAGTGATAAAACGGTTTTTTCTATATCTTCTGATCCCGCTGATGACGCTGCTGCGCCCGCTCTTTCCGGCGTGGAGCGTTGCGTATGATCAGCTCCCCGTCGACTTCCGCGTTGAAAGCGTCAGCGATCTTTACGCGCCCGCCGAAGCGACCGGCGCGGGCGTGTGCGAATACCCCGCGGTCATCCAGCTGCGCTGCCAGCAAAACGCCGCAGACAACGGCA
>JAFWCS010000368.1 GCA_017534365.1 Clostridia bacterium
ACGGATCAGGGCCCCGTGCGGCTGTCCGCGCCGGTCTATCGCGGCAGCGCGCGTCAGCTCTTCATGCCCCTGTCGGACTGCTGCCGGATCTTCGGTATGAAATGGGCCTATGCCGCGCGCAACAACTATCTGACGGTCGAAACGGCGAACGAGAGCCATCCCGTGCCCCTGCAGCCGTAAACGGAGGCGCAGCTGTATGATCGAAGGCTCCTGGAGCGGCATGCGCAGCTACCTGGAACGGGAGATGCTTGCGGAATCCCTGCGCGGGCGTGTACGCTGGCAGTGCGTCTCTTTTCCGGATATGGATGAGCTTTGCATGTTTTCGCTGCTCATAGACGGCGCAACTGTGAAACGGTTCTCATGGGAAACCGTCAATTCATATTTTATCGCGCAGGGGATGAAATCAGAGGAAGCTGCGCATCCGCGCGGCATGCGTGAATACTGGAAGGAATTCTGGGATCTGCTGACGCAGACGCCGACGTCTGCACGCTCGGAATACACCGACGGCGAATTCTGCGACGCGCTTGCTGCCTATCGCAATCAGCCGATCGGCGAGAGCCTGCGATCAGAGGACCCGCTGGTGCGCATGTTCGCGCTGCTCGACCGCCGCTGCGGCAAGCGGACCCTCGCGCGCCTCGCGCCGGAAATGGAAGCGCAGCCCGCGTGGCTGCGGGAGCTCTTTCGCCTGCGCTGCGCGGCGGAAAACCTGCAAGAACAAAAGTCGATTTAACAAAATCTATTGATAGAAGATACCTGCGGATGCAGTTTTCGGAAAGAAGGAAAGCAATGACACTCAAAGGGATCAAAGCGGGGGAATCTGTCCGCGTGTGTGCCGTCGGCGGCAGCGGCGCGCTGCGCCAGCATTTTCTGGATATGGGGATCCTCCCCGGCACGCAGGTCAAGGTGATCAAATACGCCCCGATGGGCGATCCGGTCGAGATCCGTCTGCACGGCTACGAGCTGACGCTCCGGCTTGACGATGCGGATCAGATCGAGGTGGAGCCGGTCGCCGACGCCGTTCAGAAGAAGAAAGCGGTGCTGCAGCCCGCGCAGGAGCATCTCGGCCTGGGCGAGGGCGGACGCTTTCATCCCAAAGGCAGCGGCGATCCCCTGCCGGAGGACACGCTGCTCTCCTTCGCGCTGGTCGGCAATCAGAACAGCGGCAAGACCACGCTTTTCAATCAGCTGACCGGCGCCAGACAGCACGTCGGCAATTTCCCGGGCGTGACGGTCGACCGTAAGGACGGCGCGATCCTCGGCAATGCGAACACGGTCATTACGGATCTGCCCGGCATCTATTCGATGTCGCCCTATTCCAGCGAGGAGCTGGTTTCCCGCGATTTTGTGCTGCAGCAGAAGCCGAAGGGGATCATCAATATCGTTGACGTCACCAACGTGGAGCGCAATCTGTATCCGACCATGCAGCTGCTGGAGATGGAGATCCCCGTCGTGGTGGCGCTGAATATGATGGACGAGATGACCGGGAACGGTGGCTCGGTGGATGTGAACGCGATGGAGACCATGCTGGGCGTGCCGGTCGTGCCGATCTCCGCCGCCAGGAATCAGGGCGTTCACGAGCTGGTGGATCATGCGATCCATATTGCGAAATATCAGGAAAAGCCGACGCGGCAGGATTTCTGCGACGCAAACGATCACGGCGGCGCGGTCCACCGCTGCCTGCACGCGGTGATCCACCTGATCAGAGATCACGCAGAGGCGGCCGGACTTCCGGTACGCTTTGCCGCCTGCAAGGCGATCGAGGGGGACGCGCTGATTATCGATCAGCTCAGACT
>JAFWCS010000042.1 GCA_017534365.1 Clostridia bacterium
CGCGTTGATCTCAAACGGCTGGCCGGCCTGCGGGGTCAGCAGAAGCGTTCCGGTGACCTGCACGGCGGCGCCGACGTTCAGCTTGGTGATTTCTTTGAAGTTTGCGACTTTTGCTTCCTCAAAAACGATCTGCACGCCCTTGAAGCAGCTGCCGTCGTTGAGCTCGATGAAGCCGATGACTTTGGAATCGCGCAGGGTGCGGATCCAGCCGGCGACGGTCACGGTCTGATCGGCGAAGTCCGCCGCGGACGCGTAAAACTGTTTGATTTCGGTTCGTTTCATATTGGTTACCTCCGATCGGGAAATTGATGACTAGAATTATGAGAGCGTGATCCGGGCGCGGTTGGCCTCGACGATGGCGATGCTGATGCCGCGCACGAGCGCCAGCTCTTCCGGACTGCGGAAGCGGCCGTTTTTCGCGCGGTAGTCGAGGATGGCCTGCGCCTTTTTCTCTCCGATGCCGCGCAGCTGCTGCAGCTGCGCGAGATCCGCGGTGTTGATATCGATCTGCGCGCCGGATGCCGCAGCCGCGGGGAGGGGCGCAAGCGTTTGCGCGGACGCTGCAAGCGTCGCTTCCACCGGCTGATGCTTCGGCGTGCGGAAAGCGAGCAGCAGGAACAGCAGACTCAGGCTCGCCGCTGCCGCAGCGGCAAGCAGAAGCGTCCGCTTTCGGCCGGGCGTCATCGCCTCAGAAATTGCTGCCGTTCCAGCCCCAGTGCTCGAGCGGCTGATAGGTGATGTAGATATTTGCGCGGTCGATCGCCAGCTCTTCGTTGAGGATCTCCGAAATCGCGGCGGTCAGCCGGTCATAGGCGGCGTCCGAAGCCCCGCCGAACAGGCTCACCTGCACAAACGCGTAGTCCGCGCCGTTCCCGCCCTGAAAATACATGCGGGCGTTGTCCTGAAACTCGAGCATCAGCCAGCGCTCGGTTTTGCCCGGGATCAGCGCGATCGCCTGGCCGAGCTTGGTTTTCAGCGCCTCCTGCGCGGCGGGCGAAATCTCGTTGCTGACGGTGGTTTTAATATAAGGCATGACGGTTCCTCCTTAATGGACGCGCAGGAAGTTTCTCGCTCCCACGACGACGCCCAGCGTTTCATAGTCGCTGTCGGTGTAGTTGACGTAGATCATGGCGCCGGTGTCATATTCCGTGCAGTAGACGCCGTCCGCCACGGCATAGTGGTCGGTCATGCGCGCGTCGCGCAGATCATTGAGCGCATTGTTGGAGCGCGCATAGAAATCGGCCGCCGTGTTGATCGTGTTGTCATAGTAATACGGATCGTCCTGCGTGTTGTTGACCAGCGGCTCATAGTTCCACCGGAAATGCGGGCAGGCGCCATATTCGATATATTTGAGCAGCGTTTCCTCAAGATCGGTGCTCGTGTTGATCGCTTCGCCCGCATAGTCCACGATGCCGTGCAGCACCAGCGGCACGAACGGCACCGAGACGTAGGCGCCGCTCTGCGCGGCCGTGGCCTTCATGGGCAGATCGACGATGGTGTCGATATTTTTCAGCATATAGAAGTTGCCGCCGACCGCCATGGTGGAGCGCCCGGTCGAAAGCGGCGGGATCGCGGAGCGGATGCGCTCCGCAGCAGCGTCCCGCAGCAGGCCGTTCGCGGAAAAATCTGAATACAGGAGTGTGCCCACGTCGTTGAGGCAGAAGCCGGAGAACGCCAGATAGCGCGTATCGGACAGCACGGAAACGATCAGCTTGGAGAATTGATCGAAGGTGCGCAGGCTGCGCGGGGTGCGCGGCTCGCCGAGATAATCGGCCAGCGAGTTTTCCGGCGTAAAGGTCGCGGGATTCTTATAAAGATCGGCCGCGCCGCTGCCGGCGAGCCCCTTCGCGCCGGAGAGCAGGTCCACGTCGAGATACAGCGACATTTTCTGATTGGCGATGTAGTCGTGCAGCGCCTGCAGACCCTTGCTGCCGCCCAGCCGGGTGAGCAGCCGCGCTTTTGCGATATCCGTCTGCTCCGTTCCGCCGGTGAAGGCGCCCGTATAGCGCAGGTTGACGTTGTTGATGCCCTTGTTCTTCATGCGCACGAGCATGTCGTTCGCCTGCTCGAAGGTGGTGAGCGCGGCAGTGTAGGCCAGCGGGCCGAAGTGCTTGCGCACAGCGCCCGTGAGCGTCAGACAGAAGGGCAGGTAGTCTCCGACCGCGACGGTTTTGGTCGACAGCATGCCGTTGCGGATCAGCTGCTCGCGGCAGGCGGAGGCCAGCCCCGCGTAGGTGGCGTTTTTGCCGGAGAGGAAGCGGTAGCACAGTTCGATCTCGCTCGCCATCTCCGAATTGGAGACTGAGAGCGTGCTGCCGTCATAGGCGGTCGGCGTCACGGTAAAGCCGGGATAAACGCGGTTGTAATCACCGCTCGCCTGCGCCTTGACCGCGTGAATGGACGCGGCGGCGTCGCCTTTTGTGATCAGGGAAACGACGGCGGTGTTGCCGTGCTTCATACCGAAGGCGGGGATCAGCGCCGCTGCGGCGGCCGGCCGGTTCGTTGCAGGGTCGCTGCCGTAAACGTCATAGGTCAGCGCTTCAAAGGATTCGTCGAAATGCGCGGTCCGGATGATGGCGCCGCTGCCGTCCGGCACGAGCAGATAATCCGCTTCGCTGCGGTCGTTGTAAGCGCCGAAATAGTTGAGCAGAGAGATGGATTCGATGCGCGCGTCCGGGTTGCCCGTCAGGTTTTCGTGGGTGCAGGTCACGAGCATGCTGCCGTCCTGCAGCGTGACGGAAACGCGCAGCCGAAAACCGATGTCCGTTTTGCTCAGCTGCTCCTTCGCGGCGGTTTTTTCGTCCGGAAACACGTCATAGGTGAACACAGCGCCGTTTTCCTGCGGGGAGAAGCCTGCCTTGCCGAAGGCGACGGCATGATCCTGCGTGTTCAGCAAATAAATATCTGTGCCGCCGCTCACGCGCAGCGATGCGACGGCCGCGTCCGGGCAGTTCGGCGTGCGGGCGTCGTTTGCCGTGGGCAGCGCGCTCCAGGTTGCCTGCTGCGTCGTTTCCACAACGGAAAAGCTGTTGGTCGTTTTATCGGCGTACAGCTCGATCAGACCGGAGGCGGCAAGCTTTTCGCCCGCGCCCTTCGACGCGGAAAGATAGTGCAGCGCCGGCTGCGTCGTTTCGCTTGTGATGGTGTTCCGGCTCGCAACGGAGCGGACCGTGCGCACGCCGGACTCCTCGGTCTTGCGCCCGCAGGCGCAGCAGAGCAGGAGCAGTGCGGCGCAGAGCAGCAGCGCCGTGCCGCGCCGGATGCGGTTATTGATCGGATGATTCTTCATAGTAACTTGATCCCTTTGCAACGTGGAAATAGAATTCGACGCCGCCGGCGGTGTTGTTGACGCCGAAGGCACAGTGGTGATTGTTCATAATGCTCTTGACGATGGAAAGGCCAAGGCCGAAGCGGTTTTCGCTGCGCCCGTGCGCTTTGTCGGCGCGGTAGAAGCTGTCCCAGATCTCCGGCAGGTCCTCGTCGGCGATCTGCTCGCCGGTGTTGAAGACCGTGATCTTCCAGGTGCCGCCGCAGTCCGCGCAGCGCATTACGATGCGTTTTTCGCCCGCGCAGTGCGCGGCCGCGTTGGTCAGATAATTGCGCAGCACGATCTCGATCTTATCCTCCTGCGCGTAGCAGGGCAGCGACGCCGGCACTTCGTTGACCGCCCGAATGGACTGCTGCTCAAACTGCAGGGCCAGATGCGCAAACATCGCCTGCGCCTTCACGCCGAGGTCGAAGGGGGCGGGGGTGAAGGGCTGCACGCCGCTCTCAAGCTTGGAGAGCTCGAGCAGCTCCACGACCAGCGCGTTCATCTTGACGCTTTCGTCATGGATGATCTGGCAGTATTCCCGGATCACTTCCGGGTCGTCGCTGATGCCCTCGCACACGCCTTCCGCGTAGCCGGAAATGATGGCGATCGGTGTTTTCAGCTCGTGGGAAACGTTGCTGATGAAGGCTTTGCGGGCATTGTCCAGCTGATGCCGGTGCGCAATATCCTTCTCGAGCTGCCGGTTTTTATCTTTCAGGTCCAGGAGCGTAGCGTCCAGCGTGTTGGAGAGCGTGTTGATGCTCTGGCCGAGCTCGCCGATCTCATCCTCGCCGTAATCGCCGCACTTGCGCTCGAAATTCAGCGCCGCCATATCGCGCGTGATGTCGTTCATCTCCATGAGCGGACGGGTGAATCTGGAAACCAGCAGATAAAAGACGACGGAAATGGCAACGATCAGCGTGATGCTGATGGCGGAAAACACGCGGCCCGCCACGTTGACCACGGATTCAACGTCCGCCACCGTGGCGTAAAGGTGGATCGTTTCGCCCAGCTCCGTCTCGCGGGTATAGACAAAGTATTCGGCGTTGGTCGCAATGCGCCTGCGGATCTCGAAGCCGTTGTAATGCTGCGCGGTGCGGTAGCTGCCGGACGCCGCGGTGTCTTCATAAAACGGGTGGGAATTCGAGGAGGGGAAATGCTCGTCACTCATTGCGGAGCCGCCGTTTTCGGTCGTGTAGCCGATCGTGCCCTCCGGCGTGATGATCTCGAAGGAGATGTTGTTGTTGACTGCAACTGCGTAAATATCGAAATAATAGGTGACGGAGGAGGGAGAGTAGAATTCAATGCGGTCCGCCGCCGCCGTCAGCGTGCGGTAGGTGTTGTAGGCGAAAACGCGAAACAGGATCGGCTGGCTGAACAGATTGATCAGGATCAGCAGCAGCACGAGCACGGCCAGGATCGCTGCAAACAGCTTCGCGCGGAGCCGGTTGAGATGGAGCCGTTCGATCAGCCGCTTCAATGCGCGTCCACCTCGATCTTATAGCCCACGCCGTAAACGGTCTTGAGATGCGCGTCGCCCCAGACGCCGAGCTTCGTGCGCAGGCGTGCCACGTGGGAATCCACCGTGCGCGCGTCGCCCGTGAAATCCATGCCCCAGATATCGTCCAGCAGCTGATCGCGGGTGAAAATGCGGTCGGGGCTGGCGATGAGCTTGGCGAGGATGCTGTGCTCCTTATTCGTCAGCTCCACGAGATTGCCCTGCAGCGTGACGGTGTGGGCGGGCAGATCGACCGTCAGCCCGTCGAGCGTGATGACCTCGCCCTCGCTGCGCAGGCCGGCGGTTTCGGCGCGCTTGAGCAGCGCCTGCACCCGCTTGACCAGCACGGTCGGGCTGAAGGGCTTGGTCACAAAATCATCCGCGCCGGATTCAAACGACATCAGCTCGTCGAATTCCTGTGTGCGCGCGGTCAGCATTAAAAAAGGCACGCTGCTGCGCTCGCGGATGCGGCGGCAGACCTCCCAGCCGTCCGCCTCGGGCATCATGATGTCGCAGATCACAAGGTCGATCTTGCCGTCGGCAAAAAACTTCTCGACCGCTTCCCGGCCGTCCACGGCTTCCACGGTCTCAAACCCTGCGTTTTTCAGGAAATCGCTTACGAGGCGGCGAATGCGCGCCTCATCATCCGCGATCAGGATCCGTTTCATGATGCTGCACCTCCCGGATCAGAATTTATAGATAAATAATTTTAACATATTTAATATAAGAATACAAGCCCTTATTTTTATTTCGCAGCGGATCATTTTTTCGTTTTGCAGCGGATCTGCGGCGAGGCTTGATCGTTTTTCATAAAAACGCCGCGCGTGAGGGCGGCGTCTGCCGTCAAATCCGAAAAAAAGCGAAAATTCGGAAAAAACTATTGTGTTCTTTGCGGGGATTGAGTATAATATTTTTCGTATAGTCTCGACGCAGTCGGCTGCAGCGCCTTGAGAAGGCAGGAATTCTATGTTCCGCGCTGCAGCGCAGGAGGTCTTTCCTCCGCTTCACCCGTGCGCTCCGCCGCGCATTTCGGGCTGCGCCGTCCGAAAGGTGTGATACACTTGCTTGGCAAATACGTCCGCGTGCGGGTCACGAACCCGATCCGCTCCGTCAACAGCGAACTCGGTTACGTTTATTCGCTGAATTTCGGCAGCATCGAGGGCAAAAAGCGGTTTGACCACGCTGCGCCCTGCGCTTACATCATGGGCATCACGCATCCGGTGCGCTCATTCAACGGCCGCGTGATCGCCGCCGTGCGCCGCGGCGACGGCCAGCCGCCGGTCTACGTGGTGGCGCCCAAAAGCATGCGCTTCATCTCCTATCAGATCGAGGACGCGATCGCCTTCGCGGAAGGGGATCGGCCGTATAAGCTGGAATGCCTTTATGAGCGCTCCTGCGGGGCGGTCGTGTTTCGCAACATCAACGGCGAGATTCGCTACCTGCTGATCAAGAACCGCCGCAGCACGCACTGGGGCTTCCCCAAGGGCCACGTCGAGAAGGGCGAGACCTTTGAGCAGACGGCCAAACGCGAGGTGCTCGAGGAGACCGGCATCCATATCCAGATCCTGCCGCAGTTTGCCTCCAAATCGGAGTATACGATCCAGGGGAAGGTGGAGAAATCCGTCACGATCTTCCTGGCCAAAACCGCCGACACGCAAACGACGATCCAGCGCGAGGAGATCGAGGATTATATCTGGCTCAATTTCGACCGCGCAATGGACACCCTGCGCTTTATCAACGACCGCAACATCCTGCGCAGCGCGCACGATTTCCTCGTTGAGCAGAAAATCATCTGAAAGGAGCCGCTTGCATGACGGAATCCATCACAAATGCGCTGGTGCAGTGGTTCGGCGCGGGCGTTCCGAAGGAGCTGATCGTGTTTCTGATCTCGCTCCTGCCGGTGCTGGAGCTGCGCGGCGGGCTGATCGCCGCGAAGCTGCTGGGCGTGCCGCTGCTCAAGGCGTTTGTGCTTTGCTATATCGGCAACCTGCTGCCCATCCCGTTCATCCTGCTGTTCATCCGCAGGATCTTTGCGTTCCTCAAACGCTTTCGCCACACCCGTCCGCTCGTGGAGCGGCTGGAGGCGCATTCCCGCCGCAAGAGCGAAAAGGTGCGCCGTTTGCGCAACTGGGGGCTGCTGCTGCTCGTTGCGATCCCGCTGCCGGGTACCGGCGGCTGGACCGGCGCGCTCGTGGCGGCGCTGCTGGATATCCGCATGCGTACCTCGCTGCCGATCATCGCGGCCGGCGTGCTGATCGCCGGTCTGATCATGACCGCGTTTTCCTACGGCCTGCTCGGCCTGATTACATAAAAAACCCACCGGCGCCGAACGAAGCGCTGCCGGTGGGTTCTGTGTTTTATTCGTAATATTTTGAAGTGAGGCGGATGAAGCTGCCGAGTATGTGGCCGATCTCCTCCGGCGTGCCGCGCAGATCCTGATTGAGCCAGCCGAGCAGCACGTTGCGCACGCCGCTTGTGAGATACAGCAGATAGATATTCGCCTCGTTTGCATCCTTGCATTTTTCCTGCGCGAGAATATCCGTGAGCAGCGGTTCATAATAAATGGAAAACAGCCGCTTGATGAAGTCGTCCAGCAGGTCGGTGTGCGCGAGGAATTTGTAATATTCCCGATCCTTCTCCAGATAGGCGCAGACCTCTGTAATGAATTGTTCCGTCTGCGTTTCCGCAAACTTTATGCCGACCTCATCCACAAAGGCCACCAGGCTGTGCAGCTCCTCCTCCACGATCTGCGTCACAACGCCGTAGACGTCGGGGTAGTGGGCGTAAAACGTGCCGCGGCTGATATCCGCCTCGCGAATGATATCCGAAACCGTGATTCTGGAAAGCTCCTTTTGCTGCAGCAGCTGCGCAACTGCCTTTTTGATCAGCGTTTTGGACCGGATCGCGCTTCTGTATTCTGCTTTTGCCATACGATACACCCTTCCTTCTGTCGTGCGAATCTTTCGCCGCGCGCGCCCGCACCTGCATAAAACGCGAGCATTCCTGCGCGATATTGTATATTATCAGAATAAATGATAGATAATATTATATTTTTGTGAATGGAAAAAGTCAACCTTTTGCGCAACATTTTTTTATGAGATGTTGCAAATCCATTCGATTTGTTTTATAATTCTATCATCAAGATCGATCTGAAAGGGGTGGGAAAAGCGGATGAAGCTGATCAATCAGACGGATGCCCTCGCGCGGCGCTTCGGCGACGCCGACGCGGTGCGGATCCTCTGCAACTGCGGCTTTGACGGCGTGGATTATTCCATGTTTCCCATGAAGGAAGACGACTGTCTGCTCAATACGCGCGCTTATAGGAAACACGTGCGCGAGCTGCGGGCGATCGCGGAGAGCTGCGGAAAAACATTCGAACAGGCGCACGCGCCGTTCCCTTCGGCCAGAGACGGGGACGACGATTATAACGAAAAGATCTTCCCGCGCCTTGCGCGCGCGCTGGAAATCACCGGTTTGCTGGACGCCAAGATTTGCGTGGTGCATCCCGTGCAGTTCAAAAAATACCAGCTGGAGCGCAATCTGGAGCTTTACAGCATGCTCGAGCCGTATGCGAAGGAATACGGCGTGAAGATCGCGGTGGAGAATATGTGGGGCTGGAAGGAACAGCCCGGCGGCGGGCGCATCGTGCCGAACGTGTGCAGCAACGCGGAGGAATTCAACGCCTATATCGACGCGCTGGATCCGCGGTATTTCACCGCCTGCCTCGATCTCGGCCACTGCGGGCTGGTCGGCGACGACGCCGCCTCCATGATCCGCAAAATGGGCCGGGAACGCCTCGGCTGCCTGCACGTGCATGACAACGATTATATTCACGACAGCCACACGCTGCCATTTACCCAAAAAATGGAATGGGACGGGATCATGCGCGCGCTGGGCGAGATCGATTATCAGGGCCATTTCACCTTTGAGGCCGACTACTTCCTGAACGGCTTTCCGAACGATCTGATCCCTGCCTGCGAGATTTTTATGGAGCGGGTCGGCCGCGCGTTGATCAAGCGGCTCGAGCGCTGCCGCAAGCCGGCATGACGGGCTTTCGCTGCCCGGTCTGCGGCGCGGCGCTGCAGACGGAGCCGAAGCGTCTGGTCTGCCCGGCCGGACACAGCTATGATCGCGCAAGATCCGGCTACGTCAATCTCCTGCAGTCGCAGAAATCCGGCGACAAGCGCCACGGGGACGACGCGCTGATGGTGCGCGCCCGCCGGGACTTCCTGAACGGGGGCGGCTACGCTTTTTTATGCGATGCGATCTGTGAACGCCTGGTCCGCCTTGCGCCGAAGGGCGCCGTGCTGCTGGACGTCGGCTGCGGCGAGGGCTATTATACCGCCGCCGCTGCGCAGGCGCTCGCGCAGGCCGGGAAGCCCGCCTGCGTGCTGGGCGTCGATATCTCCAAGGATGCCCTGCGTTATGCCGCCGGCCGTCTGCCGCAGGCGCAGCTGGCCGTGGCCAGCGCCTTCGCTCTGCCGCTGGCGGATGCGAGCTGCGACGTTGTCATGCAGGTGTTTGCCCCGGCCGCGCCCGCGGAATTCCATCGGGTGCTCAAACCCGGGGGCCTGCTGCTGCGGGCGATCCCGCTCGAGGAGCATCTGTTCTCGCTCAAGGCCGCGATCTATGCGCAGCCGTATCGGAACACCGTGCCGCCGGCAGCGCTGCCGGGCTTTCGCGCGGTCGAAGAAACCGCGCTGCGCCGGATGCTGCAGCTCAATGACAGCGCGCAGATCCGCGCGCTGTTTCAGATGACGCCTTATTACTACAAAACAAGCCGGACCGATCAGGCAAAGCTGGATGCGCGCGCGACGTTTGAAACCGAAGCCGCGTTCGGTC
>JAFWCS010000369.1 GCA_017534365.1 Clostridia bacterium
GGTCCTTCGGCGCGGTCGTGAAGCGGTATTCCGCGCTGCGGTGCGCCGCGGAGCCGCAGGTATACCAATAAGCCGTATCAGGCGCAAGGCCGGTCAGGCGCGCCGTGAAAAGATGCGAGGTATGCACGTCGCTCTCAAACACGGTCATCACCGCCGGAACCGTCTGCACATCGCCGCCGTCGGCATGATAGGTCACAAATCCGTCGGTCACCTGCGCGCTCGCGCGCCAGCTGACGGTCATCGTTGTTTCCGGGTCGCCGGAAATGCTGAGCATGATATGATCCGGCCGTTCCGTCGCAAAGCGAAAATTCGGCTGCCGTTCCATGGGCTCTCCCTCTTTCCTCATTTTTATTTCTGCATCGTGATTCTGAACAGCGCCGCGCCGTGCGCAGGCACTTCTGCGGAGAACGCGCGGTCCGTGACGCAGTGCGCAGCGTGTTTCCAGAGGTCGCGCACTTCATATGCGACGCCGCCGACCGTGATCTCGGTCAGGTCAAAGGCGATCTCGCGCGCCGCGTCGTCCGTGTTGAACAGCGCAACGTATTTGCAGTCCTCCCCGGTCGCGCACCAGATGATCTCGCCTTTGCCGTCCGTTTCCCTGCGGCTGAATTGCCATGCGCCGCGCGAGGTCCTGAGCAGCTCGGTCAGCTCCGCGTTCTGCAGGAGCGAAAGCGTGAACGCATCGCAGTCGCGCAATTCCGCGCCGATCATCAGCGGCGAGCGGAAAATGCTCCAGAGCGTCATCATCGTGATCTGCTCGTCGCGCGTGAAACGCGTCTGGCGGCCCTTCTCACCGGAAAAGCTGTCGCACAGCTGCAGGTGGCCGAGGGGCAGCATGTCGCAGTCCGGCCACGCGCCGGGCTGCACGTAAGGCTGCCAGCGGGCGCAGTGATCGAACATTTCGTGCAGGCGGTCCCAGTGATCCCAGAAATCGCCTGTGATGCGCCAGAGATTCGCGTTGGCCGCCAGATGGGCGTGCTCCTCCACCGGCGCGGGTCCGGGCGAAAGGCTGAGCACGATCGGCCGGCCGCAGCGGTCGATCGCCTTGCGGATCAGCTCGATCTCCCGCCGCGCGGAATAGGGATTGTGCGGCAGGAATTCGGTGTTGGCGATATCGTCGCATTTGACGTAATCCACGCCCCAGTCCGCATAGAGCGCAAAAAGCGAATCATAATAGGCCTGCGCACCGGGCGCGTCGGGGTCGACGCCGTACATATCGGTGTTCCACGGGCAGATCAAATACTGCGCCGCGATCTGCCGCGCAGTCACGCCCTCGCAGAGGATCGGCGTATCGCGGTGCACGGCCTGCCGCGGGATGCCGCGCATAATATGGATGCCGAATTTCAGACCCATGGCGTGGATCTTGTCCGCGATCGGCTTGAAGCCGTTGCCGCCGGCGGCGGAAGGGAACCGCTCCGGCGCAGGGATCAGACGGGAATATTCATCCATGCACAGCGGAACGAAATTATGATAAGCATACCCGTCCGCCGTCGGCTCCGACCACTGAATATCACAGACAACGTATTCCCAGCCGTAGGCTTTCAGATGCTTTGCCATATAATCCGCATTGGCGAGCAGAATCTCCTCCGTGACGGAATCGCCGTAGCAATCCCAGCTGTTCCACCCCATCGGCGGGGTCGGCGCAAATCGTTTATGCATGTGGTTCCTCCTTTTGATA
>JAFWCS010000370.1 GCA_017534365.1 Clostridia bacterium
CGCAGCAAGCTCCGCCTCATGGACGCGTCGTTCATAATGATACAGCCCTGCGTGGATCTCCGCGAGCTTTTCGGTCAGCACCAGCAACTCCTCCTGCGTGAGCGGCTGCAGACGGATCACAGGCGAAAGCAGATCGTGCGTCTGTTCATTCGCGAACCGCCCCTGCGCAAGGCGCGAGCGCAGCGCCTCGTAGCTGTAAATCCCGCGGCGCGTATCCTCCATGCACTGCGGCGTGCCGCACATGATCACGCCGAGATACTGCGCCTTACCCTGCAGCGCGTCGTTATACATGGTCAGGATCTTTTCATAGTTATATTGACGCGTGATGCTGTTGGGGATTTTATAGATGTTCACCAGCTCGTCGATCAGGATCATCATGCCGCTGTAGCCGGCGTTCCTGAGAAACATGGCGAAGAGCTTGAGATATTCGTACCAGTCCTCATCCGTAATGATGATGTTGACGCCGAGCTCCGCTTTTGCTTCGCTTTTTGTGGCGTATTCGCCGCGAAACCATTTGACGACCTTCGCCTTCGTTTCATCGTCGCCCGAAACGGCGGCCCGATAGTAGGCGGAGAGCAGCTTTGCAAATTCAAAGCCGTGCACCAGTTCGTTCAGCGCCTGAATGACTTCATAGATCTTCTGCTCAACCGCTTTTGCAAACGCCGGATCCTCCGGCGCAAGCGCTGATTCAGCAGCGACGGCCGTCTGCACGCCGCTGATCCAGCGATCCAGAATCAGCGTGAGCGCGCCGCCCTCCGGTCTGGTTTTCGTCGACATATTCCGCACGAGCTCTTTATAAGTCGCCAGCCCCTGCCCTTTCGTGCCCTGCAGACGCCGCTCGGGCGACAGATCCGCATCAACGACGACGAAATCCCGATCCATCACGTAATTTCGGATCGTCTGGAGCAGAAAGCTCTTGCCGCTGCCGTATTTGCCGACAATGAAGCGGAAGGACGCGCCGCCGTCCGCAACGATCTCCACGTCATGAAGCAGCGCGTCGATTTCCGCCTTGCGCCCGACCGCGATATACGGCAGACCGATGCGCGGAACGACGCCGCCTTTCAATGAATTCAAAACAGCCGAAGCGATCCGGCCCGGGATCTTCGGCTGACGGGTTTGCTCCATCATAAACTGCCTCGCAATTCTTCGATATATTCATCCGGGATCATCGGCCGATCACCGTCAAACAAAATAACGGTATCGGCAAAGTAATCAAACAGGGTTTCGTTGATGCGGTCCGCCAGTACGGACGGCATCAGGTTCGTTTTTGCGGCGGCAGCCTTCCAGTCGCCGCCGTCCAGCAGACAGCGCAGGAACGCTGCTTCCGCCTCGTTGATCGGCAGATCGTAGGCAGACGGCGCGGGGGGCGTTTCCTCGGCTGCCGGCGGTTCCGGCGCACAGGGCGCAAGATCCTCTGCTGTTTCTTCCTCGGTCAGGAGCTGATCCCGTGTGATCGCCGCATCGGAACGGATCGCGTCCAGCTTTGAGAAGTCAATCACGATCTTCGGCTTTTCCCTCTCCCGCTTTGCCCGGATGCATTCCGCAACGGCATCGCGGATCAGGGTGCGGGTATAGGCCGCCTTCAGATTCGACTGGATCGGATGCGGATCATGAAACGCCGTGCGCATCTCAGCGTCCACCGCTTTGACGAAAACGCCGAGCGCCTTCGGCTTCGGCGGCGGCAGCACGATGGAATCCCGGCTCCAGTTGCGGTTGACGCAGCGATATTTGCACAGCGCATTGAACTGATACTCCGTTTCCTCCATCGACCGCTCGTCGCTGAAAACCGCGCCGGCAAACAGGCGGCAGCGTTCAAAGTAACAGCGTCCGAAATAGGATTCCGCCAGCGGTCTGGAACGGTGCTTCTGATAATAGTCTGCATATGCGCGATAAGCGGCGCAAAGCGCTTCGCTGAATTCGGCGCTGTGCGATTTATAAAAGCGGGAGCGGATCACCTGATAGGGAGAAAGCAGGATCAGCGCCGCCGCAAGATCCGCATCCTCCGCCGCCTGCCAATCCGTCAGCGTCTGCGCAGCGGCAAGCAGATCATATTTCGGCAGGCCTTTCAGATACTCGACAGGCAGCTGATAATAGATCACAAAATCCCAAAGCCATTCCGTCAGCTGCTGATTCAGGTTGAGATCCAGAGTGCCATATTGTTCACGCAGCGAAAGGAGCTGCCGGAACGCGTCCTGCGCATCCGCCGCGCCGATCAGATGCAGCAATTCATAGATATGAACGTAAACAAAGCTGATCGGCCCGGCCGGCGTTTCTCCGCCGCGCAGCCGCGTGCGAAAGCCGAAATAGCCGCGCAGCTGCTCGTCATTCATGGATTCATACGTCGGGAAATAGCGCTGAAACGCGCCGGCATAGACCGCGTCATCCTGATAGTTTGCCAGCATGTGCGCCTGCGCGGCAAACACGGCGTTGCCGGAGGTGCGCCACTGATCGCTCTCGCGCGCAAATCTCCGCGCTTCACGCAGGGGCTGCGGAAATCCGGGCTTGATTTCAGACGCGGGCCGCAGGATCGGCTCGTCGCGATAGGTTCGATTTTCAAAACTACGGCTGCCGTTTTTCTCGGCATCGTTCACGATCAGATCGATCAGCCAATCCGCATCCATGCCGTGCGCTCCTTTCATTTTTCAGTATTATATCACAATAAAAACGATTATGCAAGTAAAATTCGAACATTTGTGCGCATAATTCTGAATCAAATTTGAATCC
>JAFWCS010000371.1 GCA_017534365.1 Clostridia bacterium
AGATCTCGGCGCTGATGTCCTCCTCGTTTGAGGGCATCCGGCGCGTGAAGACCAAGGACGGGATCGTCGAGAAGCCGGTCAAGGTGCCGTTCAAAAAGGGGATCGGCCTGAAGACCGACGTTAAGCGGTATTATCCCTACTCCACGCTCGCGGCCAACGTGCTGCGCTTCGTGCAGTTCCGCGACGAGGATTACGTCGGGCGCTCCGGCATCGAGAGCTATTACAACGACGTGCTGTCCGGCACCCCGGGGCGGATCATTTCCGCGCTGGACGGGCGCAGCGGCACGCTGGACGACGAATACGAAACGATCTTCGAGGCCCAGCAGGGCCACAGCCCGGTGCTCACGATCGACGAAGTGATCCAGCGCTATCTGGAGAGCAGTCTGACCCAGGCCTATATCAACGCGCAGGCCAAGGGCGCTTACGGCGCGATCATGAACAGCAAAACCGGCGCCATCCTAGCTATGGCCTGCATCGAGAGCTATGATCTGAACGATCCGCAGCATCTGGATGATTCCGTCTATGACTACATCGCCGCCGAGGGCGCGAAGGAGGATACGGAGGAGCTGGACGCCAATCAGCGCAAGAGCATCCTCAACGAGTTCCCGGATGACGTCGAGGCGCAGGCGGCGGCCCGCCGCCGCGCGATCCAGAGCAAGCTGCTGCTGGAGAAGTGGCGCGTCCCGATCGTGACGGATATCTATTATCCCGGCTCCTGCTTCAAGCCGCTGCTCGCGGCCGCGGTGATCGAAGAGGGCGCGGTTTCGCTGGAGGATTTCACCTATTCCTGCGGCGGCGCGATCACCATCGCCGGCGAGACCTTCCACTGCCATAATGAGAGCGGACACGGGACCCAGACCGTCAAGCAAGGCCTGATGAATTCCTGCAACCCCTTCTTTATCACGGTCGGGCAGAAGCTCGGCAGCGAAAAATACTATGAATACTTCGAAGCCTACGGCTTTACGGAGAAGACCGGCATCGACCTGCCGGATGAGACCCGACCGGCGCCCGGCGTGAACTATTACACGCAGAACCGGCTCGGCAAGGTGGAGCTGGCCAGCTGCTCCTTCGGCCAGTCTTTCCAGATCACGCCCATCCAGATGCTCAACGCGATCAACTGCATCGCCAGCGGCGGCTATCTGATGACGCCCTATCTGGTGGCGCAGGAGCTCGATGAAAACGGCAACGTGGTCGCCGAAACGGAGCCGACCGTCAAGCGGCAGGTCTTCTCGCGCGAAACGGCGGCGATCGTGGCGGATATGATGGAGGGCGTCGTGATCAGCGGCACGGGCAAAAACGCCTACGTGCCCGGTTACCGGCTTGCCGGCAAGACCGGCACCTCGCAGAAATACAACAACTCCGCCGATAAGAAAAACTACATCGCGTCGTTCGTTTGCTTCGCCCCGGCCGACGATCCGGAGATCTCCATGATCCTCATCATCGACGAGCCGGTCGGTCAGATCAACGGCGGCCAGATCTGCACGCCCGTGGCGGCGCAGGTGGCGGAGAAAACGCTGGAATATCTGGGCGTTGAGCGGCAGTATAATGACGACGAGCTGGCGCATCTGGATGAAAACACGCCGAATCTCGTCAACCGCACGCTCGAGGACGCCAAAGCGCTGCTGGAAGCGCGCGGCTTTGAGGCGAAGGTCGTCGGCAGCGGCAGCACCGTCGTCAGCCAGATGCCGGCCTATAATCAGACCGTGCCCAAGGGCGGCGTCGTGGTGCTCTATACGGAAGAGGACGCGGAGCGCCTGACCGTGGAGGTGCCGGAGCTGTCGGAGATGACGCTCTCACAGGCGAACAAGGCCGCGCTGGCCGCCGGGCTGAATATCCGGATCTCCGGCAATTCGCTCGAAAAGAGCGAGCTGGTTTCCTACAGCCAGAGCATCGAAGCCGGCACGCAGGTCGAATATGGGACAGTGATTACCGTTTATTTCAAATCGAACACCGGGGTGGACGATTTTGTCGATTGATAAAACAGGAGGGATCAGCATGAAGCTCAGTGTGCTCGCCGCAGCGGTCGGCGTGCAGTGGACGGGCGCGGACCCTGCGGTCACGTTTCTGACCGATAATTCCGCAAAAGTAGCGCAGGACTGCGTTTTTATCTGCATCGAGGGGCGGCATTTCGACGGCCACAGCAAAGCGGCGGAAGCGCTGGAAAACGGCGCGGCGGCCGTGGTGGTCAGCCGGGATCTCGGCCTTGACCGGCAGATCCTCGTGGAGAATACCCGCAGCGCCTATGCCTATATGGCGGCGGCGTTCTTCGATCATCCCGAGCGAAAGCTCCGCCTGATCGGCGTGACCGGGACCAACGGCAAGACGACCTCCTGTTTCATTCTTCGTTCGATCCTGACCGCGCTCGGCAAAAAGACCGGCCTGATCGGCACGGTCAAAAACATGGTCGGTGATCAGGAGTTCCCCGCCGTGCTGACAACGCCGGACTGCTTCGAGCTCTTTTCGCTCTTTGCGAGGATGGTTGAGGCCGGCTGCGACTACTGCGTGATGGAGGTCTCCTCGCAGGCGCTGGATCAGCACCGGGTGGACGGCGTGCGGTTTGACGCCGCGATCTTCACGAATCTGACGCAGGATCATCTGGATTATCACGGCACGTTTGAGAACTATCGCGCGGCGAAAACGAAGCTGTTTGCGCACTGCGATCTGGCCGTGGTGAATATCGACGATCCGGCCGCCCGGGAAATGCTCGCCGCGGCCGCAGGGCGCAAGGTGACCTTCTCGATCGAGAAGGACGCCTGCGATTATTCCGCGAAAAACATCCGCATGACGACGGACGGTATAAAATACGAGCTTGTGAGCAATGATACGATCGGCAGAGCTTCGTTCGTCGTGCCGGGGCGGTTCTCCGTTTATAATTCCATGGGCGCGGCGGTCTGCCTGATCGAATTGGGCTTCCCGTTCCGGGACGTGCTGCAGGCGCTGGCTGCCTGCGAGGGCGTGCCCGGCCGCATGGAGATCGTGCCGACCGACCGGCCCTATACCGTGCTGATCGACTACGCCCACACGCCGGACGGGCTGGAAAACGTGCTCAGATGCGTGCGCGAGGTTGCGACGGGGCGCGTGATCTGCGTCTTCGGCTGCGGCGGCGACCGCGACAGCACGAAACGCCCGCTGATGGGGGAGATCGCCTCGCGGCTTTCGGATATCGCTGTGGTGACCTCCGATAATCCGCGCACGGAAGATCCCGACGCCATCATTGAGGATATCCGCAAGGGGCTGCATGCCGGTCTGGCGCGCATTATCGTGGACAGCGACCGGCGCAGCGCGATCCGCCGCGCGCTTTCCGCCGCGCGGGCAGGCGACGTCGTCGTGCTCGCCGGCAAAGGGCAGGAGACCTATCAGATCCTGAAGAGCGGAAAGATCCATTTCGACGAGCGGGAGGTCGTTGCGGAGATCCTGCAGTCCAAGATGGGGGATGCCGAATGAAAGCCATGACATTTTCGGAAGCCGCCGCCGCCATGGGGGCGCAGACGACGCTGGCCGGTTCCTTTGACGCGGTGACGACGGATACCCGCGCCATCGCGCAGGACGGCCTGTTCATCGCGCTCAGGGGCGAACGCTTCGACGGTCACAGCTTTGCGGCGCAGGCGCTCGCGCAGGGCGCTGCGGCGGTGGTGACCGAGCGCGATCTCGGCCTGGGCGAGCGGCAGCTGCTGGTGGCGGATACGCACCGGGCGCTGCTCGCGCTCGCGGGCTATTACCGCAGTCTGTTTCAGATCCCCGTGATCGGCGTGACCGGCAGCGTCGGCAAGACGACCACGAAGGAAATGATCCACACGGTGCTCTCCGCCAAATACAACACGCTGAAAAATGAAGGCAATCTGAATAATGAGATCGGTGTGCCGCTCACGCTCTTCCGGCTGGAAAAAGCGCATGAGGCGGCGGTGATCGAGATGGGCATGAACCATCCGGGGGAGATCGCCTATCTGACGGGTATCGCGCAGCCGACCATCGCCGTGATCACGAATATCGGGGACGCCCATCTCGAGAACATGGGCAGCCGCGAGAACACGCTCCGCGCGAAGTGCGAGATCTTCGAAAGGATGCCTGCCGGTACGCCGGCGGTCTTCTCCGGGGACGACGCGCTGCTCACGGCGCTGACACCGGACGTGTCCGCGAAGATCGCGCAGGGCGGACACAGGATCCTGTACGTCGGGACGGAGTAGGCCTGCGTTCCCGCACAGCAGCTCGCGGTGCGGACGACGGAGATCCGGGAGATCTGAGCGGGGAAGAACGTGCGGATCCCCCGCGCAGCGGGGGCATGCTATGGGAAGGAGACAGAAAGATGAAAAAGATCGCGGTTGCCGGGACGGGGTACGTCGGACTGAGCCTGGCGGTGCTGATGAGCCAGCACAACGAGGTTACGGCGGTGGACATCATGCCGGAAAAGGTCGAAAAGCTGAACCGGTATGAATCTCCGATCCAGGATGAATATATCGAGAAATATCTGGAAGAAGCAAAGAGCGGGACGCGGGAGCTGTGCCTGCGGGCGACGCTAGACGGCGCGGCGGC
>JAFWCS010000372.1 GCA_017534365.1 Clostridia bacterium
CCTGCAGAATGAGATCAACGTGATCCTCGAGACCTGCGTCAAGCTGCATCTGAATACCGATATCGGCAGCGAGGAGGAGATCCGCAAGCTGGCCGAGGGCTATGACGCGACCTACATTGCCATCGGCGCGCATACCGACAAAAAACTGCGCATCCCCGGCGAGGAGCTGGGCGGCGTCGTTTCCGCCGTGCGGCTGCTGCGCGGCATCGGCGACGGCGAGCATCCGGATTTCACCGGCAAGAAGGTCGCCATCGTCGGCGGCGGCAACGTCGCCATGGACGCCGCGCGTTCCAGCATCCGTCTGGGCGCGGAGCGCGTGAGCATCGTTTACCGCCGCAGGCAGGCGGATATGACCGCCCTGCCGGAGGAGATCGAGGGCGCGATCGCAGAGGGCTGCGAGCTGCTGACCATGATGGCGCCCGCCCGCATCGAGGGCAATGCCGACGACGAGGCGACGACCCTGGTGCTGCGTCCGCAGCTGATCGGCGCGATCGGCCGCGACGGGCGTCCCACCGTTTCCAACGCCGATGCCCCCGAGGTGCCGCTGGACGTGGATATCGTGGTCGTTGCCATCGGCCAGGCGATCGAATCCCTGCCGTTCGGCGCGTTCGGTCTGCCGCTGAAATGGGATACCATCGCGGCGACGGAGGAATGCGATTTCCGCGAAAAAGAAGGCGTCTTTGCCGGCGGCGACTGCGCGACCGGCCCCGCCACCGTGATCAAGGCGATTGCGGCGGCCAAGGCGGCGGCGCACAACATCGACCGCTATCTCGGCTTTGACCACCAGATCGGCACGGACATTGAAATTCCGCAGCCGCTGCTGTTTGACCGCCCGCCCTGCGGCCGCGTGATGCTCAAGGAGCGCGAAGCGGGCGAGCGCAAATATGATTTCATGCTCATGGAGCACTGCATGAGCGATCAGGAGGCCGCCCAGGAATCGTCGCGCTGCCTGCGCTGCGACCACTTCGGCTACGGCATCTTCAGGGGAGGCAGGTGTGACAGATGGTAACGCTGAAAATCGACAATATCTCCGTCACCGTTCCGGAGGGAACGACCATTCTGGAGGCGGCCCGCCGGGCCGGCATCTATCTGCCCACGCTCTGCTATCTGAAAGACCTCAACGAGATCGGCGCCTGCCGCATCTGCGTGGTGGAAAAGGTCGGTGAAAGCCGGCTGATCGCCGCCTGCGACAATGCGGTGGAGGAGGGCATCGAGATCCTCACCAACAGCCCGAAGGTGCGCAAGGCGCGCCGCACGAATCTGGAGCTGATCCTTTCCCAGCACAACAGCACCTGCACGACCTGCGTGCGCAGCGGCAACTGCACGCTGCAGAGTCTGGCCAACGACCTCGGCCTGTCGGCGAATCCCTATGAAACGGTGCTGCCGAAGAATGACTGGAACCCCGATTTCCCGCTGATCCGCGACGCGCAGAAATGCATCCGCTGCATGCGCTGCATCCAGGTGTGCGAAAAGGTGCAGGGGCTCGGCGTCTGGGATCTCAACGGCACCGGTCCCCGCACGAACGTCGGCGTTGCCGGCGGCGAAAAGATCGAAAACACCGCCTGCGTGCTCTGCGGCCAGTGCATCACGCACTGCCCGGTCGGCGCGCTGCGCGAGCGGGACGATACCGAGAAGGTGTTTGACGCGCTGTCCGATCCCGAGACCGTGACCGTGGTGCAGATCGCGCCCGCCGTGCGCGCGGCGTGGGGCGAGGGCCTCGGCATCGACCGCGACCACGCAACGGTCAACCGGCTGGTGGCAGCGCTGCGCCGCGTCGGCTTCGACTATATTTTCGACACCAATTTCTCCGCCGACCTGACGATCATGGAGGAAGGCTCGGAA
>JAFWCS010000373.1 GCA_017534365.1 Clostridia bacterium
GCAGGGCGGCAGGGAACGCACGCAGACGCTGCTCGAGCGCACGCTCGCCCACGGGATCAAGGTGGCCGCTGTCTGGTGCCAGGACTGGTGCGGCAAACGCGTGACCTCCTTCGGCAAGCGCCTGCAGTGGGATTGGCAGTTCCATCCGGAGATGTATCCGGATCTGCCGGGCTTTATTTCAGAGCTGCACGCGCGCGGCATCCGCTTCATGGGCTATGCGAATCCGTATCTGGTCAAGGACGGCGCGCTGTTCCGGGAGGGCCTCGCGCGGGACGCCTTTGCGCGCAGACAGGACGGCAGCGTGTATCTGGTCGATTTCGGCGAATTTGACTGCGGCGTGGTCGATCTGACGAAGCCGGCCGCGTTTGAATGGTTCAAAAACGACGTGATCAAGGCGCACAGCCTCGCCATCGGCATCGACGGCTGGATGGCGGATTTCGGCGAATATCTGCCGACGGACGATCTGGTGCTCGACAACGGCGTCTCGCCGATGCTCGAGCATAACCGCTGGCCGGTGCGCTGGGCGAAATGCAATTATGAAGCGCTTGCGGAGAGCGGCAAGCTGGGCGATTGCCTCTATTTCATGCGCGCGGGCGGCACGGGCAGCCAGCGCTATTGCACGATGCTCTGGGCGGGCGATCAGTCCGTGGATTTCTCGATCCATGACGGACTGGGCACGACGATCTGCGCGGCGCTGAGCGCGGGCATGAGCGGCTGCGGCCTGAGTCACAGCGATATCGGCGGCTACACCTCGCTGTTCGGCAACGTGCGCACGAAGGAGCTCTTCCTGCGCTGGGCGGAGATGGCGGCGTTCACGCCGATGATGCGCACCCACGAATGCAACCGCCCGGAGGAAAACTTCCAGTATTATGACGATGACGACTGCATGACGCAGCTTGCGCGGCTGGTGGACGTCTACACCATGCTCGCGCCCTATACCCGCGCGGCCGTGGAGGACAATGCGGCGCGCGGCCTGCCGGTGCAGCGGCCGATGTTCTTCTGTGATGAAACGGACGCGCGGCTCTATACGCTGCAGTATCAATATCTGCTCGGCGGCGATCTGATCGTCGCGCCGGTGTATCAGGAGGCGCAGGTGCAGCGGAGCGTTTATCTGCCGCAGGGCGAATGGATCCATCTGTGGACCGGCCGCCGCTTCGCAAAAGGGGAGACGGAGGTCGCCTGCCCGCTCGGACAGCCGCCGGTGTTTTACCGCGCGGATTCCGCGTGGTACACGCTGTTTGAGGAAATCGGAAACAAGCATGGCGCGCCATGCAAAGAATAATTGGACCGAAAGAGAAAGGAGCTTCTTTATGAACCGGATTTTTCAGGCCGAATGGATCAAGGCGAAGCGTAGCAACGGCGTTTGCGCCACGGAATTCAGCAAATCGTTTTGCTTGGAGAAAGAGATCGCGCACGCGGAGATCGAGCTGACTGCGCACGGCGTTTTCGTCGCGCAGCTCAACGGGGCGCGGATCGGCGACGACGTGCTCGCGCCGGGCTGGACCGTCTATGACAAGCGCCTGCAGTATCGCGCCTATGACGTGACCGCGCTGCTCCGGGCGGGCGAGAACCGGCTGGAGATTGGCGTCGGGCGCGGCTGGCTGTTCCATAAGGTCGAATACTGGGCGGGTCCCGGCCTCGGACCGGATGAAGCGGCGCTGCTCTGCGCATTGACCGTGACCTATGCGGACGGCAGCACGGCCTGCATCTGCTCCGGCAGCGACTGGCAGACCGGGAAAACGCAGATCACCTATAACGATATTTATAATGGCGAAACGCTTGATCTGACGAAAAAGCCCGGCCGGCGCAGCAACGCCGTGACCGTGCCGTATCATAAGAACCAGCTGATCCCCTCCGAGGGCGAGCCGATCCTTGAACAGGAGCGCTTCCCCGGCCGGAAGCTGATCGTCACGCCGAAGGGGGAGACCGTGATCGATTTCGGGCAGGAGATCACCGGCTACGTGGAGCTGACGGTCGATGCGCCGAAGGGCACGGAGATCCGTCTGCAGCACTTTGAGGTGCTCGACAAGGACGGCAACGTCTACACGGAGAATCTGCGCAGCGCGAAGGCGCTCTATACGGTCATCTCCGGCGGGCAGCGTGTGACGGTCAAGCCGCAGTATACCTTCTACGGCTTCCGTTATATCCAGGTGATCGGCCTGGAGCGGCCGGATCCGAAGGATTTCACCGGGATCGCAGTGTATTCCGGCATGAAGCGCACCGGGCAGTTTGCCTGCGCCGATCCGCTGCTGAATCAATTCTATCAGAACGTGGTCTGGGGCCAGAAGGGCAACTTCCTCGATGTGCCGACGGATTGCCCGCAGCGCGACGAGCGCCTGGGCTGGACCGGAGATGCGGAGGTCTTCTGCCGCACGGCCGCGATCAACTTCGACGTGCGCGCTTTCTTTGACAAATGGATGAACGATATTGCCGCCGATCAGCTCGACGGCGCAGTGCCCCACGTCTGCCCGCTGATCTGGAAGCGCGAGATCGGCGCCTGCGCGTCGCCCGCCTGGGCGGATGTGGCAGTCATCGTCCCGTGGGAGCTGTATTGCGCCTACGGCGACCGCGACCGTCTCGCCCGGCAGCTGCCGACCATGCAGGCGTGGGTCGACTATATGCTTGCGCAGTGCCGCGCGAAGGCGAAGGGCACCGGCGCGGAGCTGGCGCATCCGTGGACGGACGGCGGCTTCGGCGACTGGCTGAGCCAGGATAAGGAGGATACGCAGGATGCGATGGGCAGAACGGACCGCGGCCTGATCGCCACAGCCTATCTCGCCTATGACCTTTCGATCCTGATCAAGGCATACAAACTGTTTGGGAAAGATCCCTCCTACTATGAGTATGCGTATGAGAACGCGGTGGCGTTCTTCCGCGCGGAATATATGGAAAACGGCCGCATGAAGCAGGATACGCAGACCGCCGCTGTGCTGGCGCTGGTCTTCGGTCTGACCGACGATCCCGCAGCGACCGGGCAGCAGCTGATCGAGGACGTCAAGCGCCACGGGCGGCTGACCACGGGCTTCATCGGCTCCACCTATCTGCTGGATGCGCTGACGATGGCCGGCGCGGACGAGCTGGCCGTTGATCTGCTTCTGAATCAGAAGTGCCCCTCCTGGCTCTATCCCGTCACCATGGGCGCAACGACGATCTGGGAGCGCTGGGACGGCATGTTCCCGGACGGCAGCTTCTCAACGCCCGGCATGAATTCCTTCAACCATTACGCTTACGGCAGCGTTTACGCCTGGATGTTCCGCCGCCTGGTCGGCATCAGCCCCGTCGAGGAGGCCCCCGGCTATCGAAAGATCCGCTTTGCGCCCGCGCCGGATGCCCGCATCCCCTGGGCGAACGCTTCGATCGAAACGGATCACGGCCTGGTTGCCGCCGCATATAAAAAGACGCCGAAGGGCTGGCGCTTCACCTTCACCGTGCCCGAGGGCTGCGAGGCGGAGGCCGTCGTCGGCGGCAGGACCTGCGCGCTCCACGCGGGCGAAAACACGCTGATGACGCGGGATTGATCACGCGAAAACAGGATCGGAGGCGAATGAAATGACACGCGTCGTTGCGTTTCTCCTTATGATAATCCTGGCGGTCCTGTCCGCCTTCGGGCTGCCGCGCAAGGCCGGCTACGATGAGGCGGCGTTTGCGGACGGTCTGCCTTCCCTTGTCACGGAAGGCGACGTGCGCGTCGAGCTGCTGAGCGAAACGCTGGTGCGCATTGAAGCGAAGGGCCCGAAGGGCTTCGAGAACCGACCGAGCTTCACCGTGCAGAAACGCACGGGCTGGGCGCCGGTGGATCACACCGAGCGCAGAGAAGGCGGCTTCCTGCTGATCGAAACGCCCCGCTGCACCGTGCATCTGCCTGAAAACGCCAAGAGCCCGGCGGGCTGCTTTATCACCGGCGCGGACGGCGCGGAATGCTGGCGCTTTGAAAAAGAAACCGACGCGAGCGCCTTTCTGCCTGCGCCGTCGGATGATCTGACCTGCTGGAGCTTCTGTGACAGCCCCCGCGTGATCCCCTCCGAACGAGGCTACGACCCCGGCGTGTTCCTTGCGGACAACGGCTGGGATCTCGGCAACAAAGCGACGGATGTGTTTGTGTTTCTGCCCGGCGGAGATTACCGGCAGCTGCTCTCCGATTTTGTGGATCTCACCGGCCGTAGCGAGATGCTGCCGCTGGAAATGCTGGGCTTCTGGGATTCCCGTTATTATGAATACACCGCCGAAACGGCGCTTCAGCAGGTTGACGATTACCGTGAACGCGGTTATCCGATCGACATGCTGGTCATCGACACCGACTGGCGCAATGCGACCAGCGGCGCGGGCTACGCCGTCAACAAAAAGGATTTCCCCAACCTGAAGCAGACCTTTGCCGATCTGCACGCCAAGGGCGTGTCCGTTGTGTTCAACGATCACCCCGAGCCCATGACCGGCACAAACAGCCTGCTCGATCTGCCGGAGGTCTATTTCAGAGTCAGGAATCTCAAAAAGCTGCTCGGCATGGGGCTGGATTACTGGTGGTATGACCGCAACTGGTGGACGACGCTCAAGCCGGTGGATCCGGATCTGAGCATTTATACCAGCGGCATGTATGCCTATTATGAGACGACAAAGTCCTACTATGAGAGCGTCGCAAACGGCGGCTTTGCACGGCGTCCCGCGATCATGGCAAACGTCGACGGCATCGGCAACGGCGCGTTGGAATACGCGTCCGAGCTGGCCGCGCACCGCTACAGCCTGCAGTGGACCGGCGACGTGGGCACGACGGCGGCGTCACTGCGCAAAGAGATCTTCAACGCCGTTTACGGCGGGATCGGCATGGGGCTGCCCTATGTGAGCGCGGATCTCGGCGGCCACACCGCCGAGGGCACGGCGGAGCAGTATGCCCGCTGGCTGCAGTACGGGGCGCTTTCGCCGATCATGCGGGTGCACTGCACCAAGCCCTATTCCCGCATGCCGTGGCTTTTCGGCGATCGGCTGGAGGGCGTTGCGCACACCTACATTGATATGCGCTACCGCCTGCTTCCGCTGTTTTACGCCCTTGCGCATGAGAACTATGAAACCGGCCTGCCGCTGCTGCGCCGGCTGGATATCGACTATCCGCAATATCCGGAAAGCGCGCGCAACGACGCGTATCTGCTCGGCGACAGCATCCTTGTTGCGCCGATCAGCGACTGCGTGCCGGCGGCGACGGACTATGCGTTCACCTTTAACGGGCAGCCCGGTCTGCAGGCGGAGTATTTCCCCAACACCGAGCTTTCCGGCGCGCCGGAGATCACGCGGATCGAGCCCGGCATTGCCCACGACTGGGTGTTTGACGCGCCGGAGGGGCTGAGCGTCGGCGATTACTTCAGCGCCCGCTGGACCGGCGAGCTGACGATCGGCGCGCAGCCCGTCTTCTTCCGCGTTATGAGCGACGACGGCTTCCGGCTCTGGATCGACGACGAGATGGTCATCGACGCCTGGGACGTCTGCGATCAGCCGCGTGAGTCGGTGATGCTGCCCGCAAATTCCGCGCACAGCATCCGGGCGGAATTCTTTGATGGCAACAATCACGCCCATATTTATTTTGACGCGTTGTCGGAAGGCCCGGTGGCCCGCGACGTATTCCTGCCGGACGGCAGGTGGATCGACGTCTGGAGCGGCGCAGCCTATGAAGGCCCCGCAACGGTGCGCGTTGCGCACGAGCTGGAAACCTCGCCCATCTTTGTCCGCGCAGGCAGCGTGACCGCGCTTGCGGACAATATGGAAAGCACGAAGGCCGGCGACTGGTCCCACCTGACGCTTGACGTCTATCCCGGCGGCGACGGTTCGACCGTCCTCTATGAGGATGACGGCGAAACGGTCGCCTATAAAGACGGAAGATTCCGCACCACAAAGATCACGCTGTCAGACGGCGGCGCAAAGCTGGTGATCGACCCGGCGCAGGGCGCCTTTGACGGCAGCCGCGCGTTTGACAAGCGCGCCTACACCGTGCGCATCCACACGGACCGCCTTGCGGGCGTGACACTCAACGGCGCTGCGCTGCAGGCGCAAAAGATCGACCGCGATGCGGCGGGCAAGCCCTTTGCCGTCAGCGGCGGCTCCCCGGACGGCGACGTTTACGCCGTCACGTTCACGGCGGACGTCAACGCCCGCAGCGAGCTGATCTTCCGTCAATGATGCAAATGACAGGCAGGCCGGATTTCCGGCGCTCGTTCGTTCCCGAATCCGGCCTGCTTTCAACAACAAGGAGAAATAAAAATGAAAAAAGCACTCTCCCTGATCCTGTGCGCCGTCCTTCTCCTGAGTCTTGCCGCGCCCGCTGCCGCAGCGGACGGCGGCTGCGACTGCGGTTTTTCCCCGATCATTTACGTCGGGCCGCTCGGCTGCACGCCGATCGTCCGGGATGCCGGCGCGGAAAACGAGCAGACCCTGTGGAAGATCGACACGCAGTTTCTGCTCTCCAATCTCAAGGACGTCCTGCCGGCGCTGACGAAAGCGCTCCTGACGCGCAATGCGGATCTGCTCGGGGATGCGATCGCGGCCTTTGCCAACGCGAGCTTCGGTGATCTGGCGCTCGACGCGGACGGCAACTCCAAAGCGAACGTCACGACCCCGGAGCTGAGCGTGCCCGCCGGCGACCGTCACGGACCGGACAGCGACTATTACTTCAATTACGATTTCCGGCTGGATCCGTTTGAGCACGCGGACCGCCTGCATGCCTTCATTGCGCAGGTCAAGGCGCTGACCGGGCACGACAGCGTGAAGCTGAAATGCTCGAGCATGGGCGGCGTCGTCCTTTCGGCCTATCTTGAAAAATACGGGCACGACGGGATCGACGTCATCATCTGCCGCTGTTGCCCGCTCTGGGGCACCGCGGTTGCGGGCGAGGCCTTCTGCGGAAAGGTGGAACTGAACGCAACGGCGCTCACCCGATACGGCGAGGACGCCATCCCTTATCTGGAAACCGGCTTCGCCGACGATTTCATTGAAGGCGCGCTCTATGCGCTGCTCGACACGCTCAAAGGCGCCGGCCTCATCGACGCGCTCTGCGCGCTCGGCGACAGGATCCTCCGGGACGCCGGCGACCGGGTGTTTCAGCAGGCGCTGATCCCGATCTTCGGCACCCTGCCCGGCATCTGGTCGTTCGTTCCGGCGGACTACTTTGAAGAAGCCGTCCGGTTCATGCGGCTGCCCGCGGAAGGCGGCCTGCACGACAAGGTCTTTGCCTACCGGACCGCGATGGCGAATATCGCAGACAATCTCAAAGCCGCCAAGGCGGACGGCGTGAAGCTCTGCCTCATCTGCGGCTACAACGTGCAGCGCACGCCGCTGGTCACGCTCTGGCAGTCAACCTCCGACGGAACGGTCGATACAAAATACGCCTCGCTCGGCGCAACCTGCGGCAACGTGAAGGAACCGTTGGACGACGCGTATCTGAGCGCGATGGCGGACCGGACATATCTTTCGCCCGATCAGATGATCGACGCGGCGACCTGCGCCCTGCCGGACTGCACCTGGTTCGTGCGCGACTGGCTGCACTGCAACGCCAACGCCGGGATCGACGCGCTGTTTGACCTTGTCATGACGAGCGACGAGGTCAGCGTGCGGTCGTTTGAAGCGTTTCCGCAATTCCTTGCGGCGGATGAGGACGCCGATACGGTTGACCCCGTGACCGGCGCGCCGGATGCGTTCGCGAGCCTGAAGGACAGACCCTCATTTCTGAATTTCATCCGGTTTCTGTTTTCGATCATAAAGAAGGCCGCGCTCGCGGTTTTCTCAAGAGCATAAAAAAACGCACCCCCTCTGCTGGGTACGCATAACCCAGTATTTCGGCAGGCACTCAATAAATATTGAAAAGCTCAATATTTTCAAGGAATTCGGCGTGATTTCGGTCACGCCGATATTTCTTTGTCCATATTGTTTTTTGATTCATTGGCAAGTTTTATCAAAGCGTTTATGGGAATAAATCCTACAAAATCATATTTGATGTGAATTTTGCGAATGCGCTGTTTCTTGGCCGTTGATGTTTTCGGTTTCTTTGTAATAACAATGATTTCACCTTCATCATCGTCAAGATCCGCCTCGATATTTCCATCGGAATAAACGGGTACATCTGCATTCTCAATATATATGGCCTGAATCAGTTCGTGAAGATTGTAGCCGTTAAGACCGTCATCTTCAACATGAGATCTGACAAGCGAAACAAACCTGTCAATATTCTCTGTATTCTGTTCCTGTGTATCAATCTGTTTCTGTAACTGTATTGCTTTTGCTCTGAGTTCCTCTTGCTCGGAATCATATCTCTCAGATAACATTTGAAAGCGTTCATCGGAAAGTTTTCCGGTTGCGTTATCCTCATAAGTTTTAATGTAGAGAGTGTCAATCTCTTTAATGCGTCTCTCTGCCTGGGATAACTGCTTCCTGAGTGACTTCAGTTCTACCCTGGAAATGCTTTCGGTAACACTTTTCATGTATTCCCTGAAGAATCCTTCATATCTGTAAACATATGAAATAACGCTGCTTAAATGCTGCCATACCAAATTCTCAAGAATGCCGCACCTGATAAAATGCGTTTTGCATTCTTTCTTGTTTTTGTGATGAGCAGTGCACTCAAAAAAGTCCTGACTTGCATCAAATCCGCTTGTAGTGCAATAATACATCTTATCGCCACAGTCATAGCAATACATCAGACCAGAGAAAATACTGCTTTTGCCCGTTTTGGTCCGGCGGTGCCTGCTTTCACGGATTTTCTGAACTTTTTCAAAGGTTTCCATATCGATAATCGGCACATGGGTATCAGGAGTAATAACCTGATTCTCGATTGGATTTCGTCTCTGCTTTTTATCCCATAATGAATTGGTATAGGTCTTGAAAGCAACTGTGCATCCCGTGTATTCTCTTCTCTCGAGAATACGAACAATGGTTGCACTGTTCCACTGATATGGGTTTTCATTGATCGGTGTGTTGACCGCCATTCCCTTTTCCAGCTTGTAGGCTGTCGGGTTCAGGATATGCTCCTCTGTCAGCTGGTTCGCAATCTGATTGGGACCTCTGCCTTCCATACAAAGCGAGAAGATATGCTTTACAACCTCTGCGGCAGGCTCATCAACAACCCAGTGTTTTGGATCATCAGGGTCTTTCATATATCCATAGGGAATATTGAAAGTGAGAGTTTTGCCGCTGTTTCCCTTCATCTTGTTGACCGCTCTGATTTTACGGCTGGTATCAAGGGGAAGAAATTCATTGAAAATGTTTTTCAATAAAGAAAGGTCGTAATCAAGCCCGGTGATATTTGCAGAATCATAATGATCTTCAACTGCAAGATATCGGACTTCAAGAGCGGGAAAGATATACTTTTGGAATTCACCGACTTTGGTTGAATCTCTTCCCAGACGGCTGAGGTCTTTTGTGATGATTGTTCCGACTTTACCGGCTTGGGCATCCGCGAGCATCTGTTGAAAGCCGGGTCTGTCGAAATTGGTTCCGGTATATCCGTCATCAACATAGAAAACGGGATTTGAAAATCTGTTTTCTTTGGCATAGTTCAGAAGCATTTCTTTCTGATTCTGAATACTCATTGATTCGCCGAGGCGTTCATCTTCCTGGGATAATCTGCAATACAGTGCTGTGATTTTTGTTTTTGCTGCCGTATTCACTTTTTCCTCCTTTTCTGCGGCAACTGTCATTGATACAGGGTTGGTTACTATATCATTACGGTCAGAGAGATTATTCATTGTCTTCGCCCTCTTGACCGGTAATGTCATTATCGGCCATTTTCAGATTATTTACAACATTGTCGATAATCCTTTTCAGTTTATTATGAAGAAATGATTTTCCGTCGTATGTTCCGTCAACAACATATTTTATGCTTTTCTCTTCATCTTCAATCTCTATTTCCGGCAGCCAGAAGGCGGCATGATTCTTTACTGTAAGATTTCCGTTTTCATCAAATGAAGCGAGATTGTTTTCATGCGGAGGCGATGGTGCTGTGCCTTCATCGGGATTTTTGTAGTAATATTCCAGTATTTCGTCTGCTTTTTCGATTGCTTCGCTTAAATCAGTTTCTTTCAATTATTATTCTCCTCGTATTCGTTCAAAAATATTCTTTCTTTTCAAGACTGCTGTTTTTTCGTATTTTTTATCGATACCGGTATCGAGGTTTTGACACTTTTTCCATTCAGTTTATTAAAAACTGTATCCGACATCATAAAACATTTTCTATCCGATAAAAGTACAATTTATACTATTCTTCAAGATTTTTAATAACCTTGACCGCCACACCCTGTATCTTTATTTCATTCTGGTAAATGTCATCGTATTTATCATTTTCGGGATGAAGATACGGGCGTTTTTTCTTTTTGTCATACATAAATCTTTTCAGAGTGTTTTCGTTATTCTCATCAATGGCGACTACAATCCTTCCGTAATCGGCGGAGGATTGTCTTCTGACTATTACCAGATCATTCTCTTCTATTCCGGCATTAATCATTGAATCACCGTAAGCCTGCAGAACAAAATATTCACCCGAACCGAGCAGCGCAATCGGGAAATCTATTGTTCCTATTCTTGTTTCTTCTTCGGTTACGGGATTACCGCAGGCTATCTTACCTACGATGTTTAACTTCTCTGTAGTTTTCTGCGCTACCGATTTTATATAAAGAGAATAATTCCGATCCATATAGAATCGGAGAGTATATCAGTGCCCTGTCAAATACTGCGGCGCTGTATAATCAGGAACACGCTTTTTTAATCTGGGGAATTCGGGATGAAACTCACGAAATTGTCGGAACATCTTTTGATCCATCTGCAGCAAAAGTGGGAAATCAGGATCTAAGCTTATGGATCAGTACGCAGTTGAAACCGCAAGTGCAATTTTATTTTCATAAGACTCTGATTGATAATAAGCCGGTAGTGTTGTTAGAAATCGGTCGAGCTTACTCCAGCCCTGTTAAATTCAAAGAGGTAGATTATATTCGTATTGAATCCAATAATAAAAAGCTGAAAGATTTTCCTGATACGGAGCGGGAGCTTTGGGCAATTTTTTCAAAAAAACCGTTTGAAACGATGATTGCAATGGAAAATATTGCCGGAGACTTTGTCTTGAGGGAGTTGGATTATGCCTCATATTTTGAGTTGTTGGGATTGGATTTGCCGAGCGATAAAGACAGGATAATTGAGACGCTGTCAGAGGATTCCATGATTACTAAATCTGAAACCGGAAATTACAATATAACAAATCTCGGAGCAATTCTTTTTGCCAAACGGATTTCCGATTTTCCGACATTAGAAAGGAAAGCAGTAAGGATTATACGTTATGACGGTACAGACAGAATTGCATCTGCAAGCAAAGAAAGAATCACCGAGAAAGGCTATTATTTATCAAAGCGCTTTTACCATATGGTCTTCATCGGTATAAGAATATCCGTGCTTGGAATAAAACTGTCTTGATTCAAAATAAGTCGTCTTATCGCCGAGATGAACCTTCATCATTTTTCTTCCGTTATTTTTTGCGAAATCTTCGGCAATTGTTAATAACTTTGTTCCTATTCCCTGTTGCTTCAGATTGTATTTTATATATAACCTGTGTAGTGATGCTTCGCCGTCGAAAAGCAGATTGCATCCGACACAACCGATAACCCTGTCATTATCATCAACGGCAATCCAGAACATATCACCTTTATTGAAGTAATATCCGTCAAGGTCAAGTAAATCATTATTTAATGTCGGCACTCTGCCAAGCGCGTTCTTCGCTTCAAGCACCATGAATATAGTATCGTCTCTGTATTGGTTTTCATACTTAATAATTTTCATTCTGCTTCGCCGCTTTATAATATTGCGCCTTAAATCCGTATTTTGTATCAAGCAGATATTTCTCAATTCTCATACCGCTTGATTTGCAAATGTTTTCAAAACACTCTCTTTCCTCATTCTTATCAAGAGTCTGATAATAAAAACAACCGCCGGGTTTTACAAGACAGATTGCTTTAAGCAGTATTCTTTCAAACAATCCGCTTTCAAGTCTTGTGCTGCCGACCATAGTAACGATATCAAAGCTGTTATCAAGACCTTCAATTAAGAGAATATCGGAATGGATAATCTCAACAAAGTTCGGATTTTTCTCATTTTCCAGCTTCAATTCAAGCAGCTTACAGCATTCTTCGTCAATATCAATGCTTGTGAGCCGACCGCCTTTCAGATTATATGAAAGGTATCTGTCCCAACTGCCGGCGCCGATGCCGATATTGCAAATATTATCGCCGTCATTTACCGTGAAGTTTTCTTCAAAAAATGCGGCAATTTTGTATTCCAGATATTTGCTTTTTACCGAGGTGTTCCAAGGTCCCGCATCGGGACCGTATTCTTCGCCGTAGGTTTTGAGCAGAGACCCTTTATCTTTTTCGTTCATTTTGCCTCCTCAAGCCGAGACTTTATAGCACAGTTATTTCCATTATTTTCCTTTGCTCCATAAAGCCAAGTGATTTATAAAAGATTAACGCTTCTTCATTAAAACTCCATACTGTCAAATCGATTTTTTCATACTTTTCTTTTTCGGCAAGCGATTTAACATAATTGAAAAGCGCTTTTGCCACGCCTTTTCTGCGATATTCGGGCATAACATAAATATCGTCAATAAAAATCTGTTTTTTCCGCGTCTGATATGCGTTATCGTTAAAACAAAATGCACATAAACCGATGATTCCGGTATTTTCTTCTGCGATAATTATTTTTTTGCTCTTGTCTTTAAGCGCTCTTTTAATGAATTTCACGGTATATGTATTGTCATCAGAAAAAATATCCGGTCTGCCGTCAAAATGTATTTTATGAAGTGCTTCAAAAATTCTGTGCAAAGCTTCAATGTCATTGATGTTTGCTTCTCTGATTATGCTCATTTTATTCCTCATTTCAACAAACAATACTTTCCGTTATTTCAAAGCGAATATAATCATCATCAATGCTGATTCTTGCTTCTGCTCCATATGGAATAATTGTAATCGGAGAAATATGTCCGATGTTCAGACCGTAAATAACCGGCATATCGGTTAAATTATACTCTCCCGAGATTACATTTTTAACACTCTCGGAAAGCTTTTTGAAGTTTTCTCCGATTTTTATCTGACCTATGATAATACCGTTTAATAATTGCAGCCATCTTTTTTGACCCAACTGCCGAAAAAACCGTTGTAAATATTCATAATCACACACTTTTTCAATGTCTTCAAAAAACAGTATCCTGTTTTTGAAA
>JAFWCS010000374.1 GCA_017534365.1 Clostridia bacterium
ACAGCAGTCAGATGTTCGCTGCTGAGAGCGCCGCCGTGGCGCGCGGCGGCAGCTTCCTCGATCTGATGGAACGCGCCGGCTGCCGCTGCGCAGAAGAAATCCTGAAGCGGATTGCGCCGGGGGCGCGCGTCTGTGTGCTCGTCGGGAAGGGCAAGAACGGCGGCGACGGCTACGTGATCGCGCGGGAGCTGCATCGCGCGGGCTGTGAGGTGCACGTGCTGCAGATCTACGGCGAACCGCGTGCGGAGGATGCGATCGTCAACCGCGACCGGGCGGCGGCGCTGGGCATTCAGATCCTGGATGCGCCCGGACCAAATCTTGCCGCGCGCATCATCGCCGCATCGGACGCCGTCGTGGACGCCGTATTCGGCACAGGCTTTCGCGGCGCAGCGGATGACGCTCTGAAAATGACCGCAGAGATCGTCGCGCAAAAGAAGGTCCGGGTCTTTGCCATCGACGTGCCCAGCGGCGCGAACGCGGACACCGCGCAGATCGAGGGCGCCGAGATCCGCGCAGACGTGACGTTTGCGATTGCGGCAAAAAAGCCGATCCACGTGCTGAAACCCAACTGCTCCGTCTGCGGAGAAACGATCATGATCGATATCGGCATTCTGCCCGAAGAACTCTCCGGCGCTGCGGCTTTGCCCTGCGCCGCGCTGACGGATGAAGATCTGCGAGCAATGCTCCCGCCGCGAATCCCTGTTTCCAACAAAGGCACCTACGGCCACGCGCTGTGCGTCTGCGGCAGCCGCCGCATGATCGGCGCCGGCGTGCTTTCCGTCAGGGGCGCGCTGCGCAGCGGGGCCGGCCTTGTGACTGCCGCATTTCCCGACGCAGCCTACAACGGCATTGCACCGCAGCTGACGGAGCCGCTGCTGCTGCCCCTGGCCTCGAATGACGCGGGCTCCTTCTCCGCTGACGCCGTTCGGGAGCTGCTGCCGGCGGTCGAGCGCGCATCCGCCGCGCTGATCGGCTGCGGACTTGCGCAGAACGAGGACACGGCCGCCGTGCTCGAAGCGGTGCTCCGCAGCGTGAAAACGACGCTTGTGATCGATGCGGACGGCATAAATCTGCTCAGCCGGAATACAAATATACTGAAAGAATTGCAGGCAAAGATCGTTCTGACCCCGCATCCGGGCGAAATGCGCCGCCTGACCGGGCTGACGGTCGAGGAAATCCTTGCCGACCCTGTCAGCGTCGCCGCCAACTTTGCGCAGGCACACCACGTGACGGTGCTGCTCAAGGGCGCGAACACCGTGATCACGGACGGCACGCGCGCCGTCATCAACACAACGGGCAACGATGGTCTGGCCAAGGGCGGCAGCGGCGATCTGCTGGCCGGTCTGCTGGTCGGCCTGTGCGCGCAGGGCATGCAGCCCTTTGAAGCGGCCGCGGCCGCAGCGTATCTCCACGGGAAAGCCGCGGAGCTCGCGTCAGCGCAAACCAGCCGGCGCGGCATGCTGCCGGGCGACGCAGCGGACCTGCTGCCGGTGATCCTTTCAGATTACGAATAAGGCTGTGATGCTTTGCGAAATGCCCTTCTGCTGATCCTGCTTCTCCCCTGCCTGCTGCTGACCGGCTGCCGGGCGCAGACTGCGCCGCCCGCGCCGCTGCAGCTCGCGCCGGCTTTCATCGTGAACGCCGAAATCCTCTGCGGAAACGCCTCGATGAAGGCGACGCTGCGCCGCTCCGCAGACCAGGCCCTGTGCGCAGAATTCAGCGATCCGCCGGCGATCCGGCCGCTGACCGTGCGGCTGGCGCAGGGCGTCTGCAGCGTCAGATACGGCGAGATGAACGTGACCGCAGCGCCGGAGCGGATGCCGCAGACGCTGGCGCTCTCCCTGCTGGCCGACGTCTGGGAAACGATTGCGCGGCGCGCGGATCTGACGCGCACGCTGACCGGCGGCGTGTGGACGATCAACGGCAGCGGCGACCACGGCGCTTTTGTTTTCACCTACGACGCCGCGACCGGCGCGCCGCTGACGCTCTCGATCGAGCACGCAAGCCTGCATGTGCAATTCGATCATTATCAGCCTGGATAAAGCAGCCGCCGGCGTCGCTTTGACGCCGG
>JAFWCS010000375.1 GCA_017534365.1 Clostridia bacterium
AGCAGTACGTGAATGATTACAGTGAGATCGTCAACGTCCCGCCGCCGCATATTTACGTTGCGGCCGCGATCGTCGCGCTGCCGATCCTGCTTTCGCTCGCCTTCCTGCTCAAGGAGTGGAAGCGCGTGGAGCAGAAGGCGCCGGCAGAGGAAGCGGCAAAATGAAAGAACAAAAGAAAAAGCCGCCCGTCTGGGCGGTCTGCCTGATCGGCATCGCCGGGACGTTTCTGCTCACTTCGCTGATCGGCTGGCTGTGCGAAGCCGTGTTCGGCCTCAGTACCGATCGGATTGCGGTGCTGATCATGTTCCCGATCTTCGCGCACATCGGCTTCTGGATCGCGCTGATCGTGCATCTGATCCGCAAGGCGGACCTCAGGACCACACGCGGCGCGGTTGCCTCCGCGCAGGGGCTGCGTGTGCGGCACCCCGTCTATCGCACGATCGGCGGCGATGCGGATCTGACCTGGCCGAGACTGATCGCGGGGCTGGTGACGCTGCCGCCGCTCGGCGTTTATTTTCTGGTGGCAAAAACGCGCTTTGAAAAGGCGGATTATTATCTCAACGGCGTGCGCACGATCCTGCTCGGCGTGATTGTAACGCTCCTTGCTTTGCCGATGCCGGTTCTGATCTTGTCAGAGGGCTATGATCCGGAGGATCTCATGCTGCTGCTTCTTACGGGGTGCGGCGTTCTGCTCGGCCTGTTCGAGATCGCCTGGGGGCTGTTCCTCCGGCATTGCGGCCGGCGCAACGACCGGCTGCTGCACTGCATCACCGTGGAAAAGATCACGCAGCTCGACCGGCTGGCTGCGGCGATGCGTCAGAATACCGGCGCGGTCATGAAGGAAGTGCGCGCGCTGATCGACTGCGGACTGCTCACGGACGCCTACTACAGCGTGCGGGAGCGCGAGGTGATCGTGCGGGGGATCTCGCACAGGATCGCCTGCAAATGCAGCGGCTGCGCGGGCACGACCGTGCTGCGCGAAAACGAGCCGAGGATCTGTGATTATTGCGGGGCGGAGTTATGAGAAACAATCAGTCAGAACAGAATAAGCGGCGTTCGCTCAAAAAAAATGATGCGTTCACGACGCTCTGGGCCGTGGCCGCGGTGGTCTCTTTCTTCCTGCTTCCGCTCGGTCTGCCGCTGCTGATCGTCTGCGCGGCGCGCGAGCTGACAACGATGCGCAGGAAAAATGAAGTGCCGCTGCGTTTCGGCCTGTTATCCATTGCCATCTCCCTCTGGATGATCCTGTTCATCGGCATGGCGTCGGCCGATGCGGACGGGATCGGCAAAGAAGGCTTCATGATGCTTGCCCCGGCGTATCTGCAGGGGATCGGCTTCGGTCTGATCGCAAGCGTGCTTGCGGGAGCGCTCAACGCCCGGGACCGGCGGATCGACCGTTGCCTGTATCTGATAAAGACGGAGCACATCACGGCCCTTTCCCTGCTGGCGGACGGTTCCGGCCTGACGGAGAAACAGGTCGTCAGGGCCCTGCGCACCGCGATCCGGCTGGACGAACTGCGGGACGCGCAGGTCGACGAACGGCTGGGCGAGGTGGTTTTCGAAAAGAGCTGCTGGGCCAGGCAGCGCGCGGTCTGCAGTTCCTGCGGCGCGGAGCTGGTGGTCAATTTCGGCCAGACGCTGGTCTGCGAATATTGCGGCAGCGCCCTGCGTCCGGAGAATCGCCGGCGCGGCGCTTGACTTTCCCGCAGGTTATGCTATAATCTGTTAGTATTACATTTGAAATGAGATGATTGCATGTATATCATCATCGTCGGTCTGGGCAAGCTGGGCATCAATCTGACGAAGCAGCTGGTCAACGAGGGCCACGACGTGGCCGTGGTGGATCTGCGCGAGAGCCGGATCACCGAAACCGTGGACGCCTACGACGTGATGGGCGTGTGCGGCAACGGCGCGGCGCTGAGCGTGCTGGAGGAGGCCGGACTTTCCAAGGCGAAGCTTCTGATCGCTGCCACCGGCTCGGACGAGCTGAATATCATTTCCTGCATGATCGCCAATCGCAAGGGGGTCGAGAATACGATCGCCCGCGTGCGCAATCCGGAATATTCCGATCAGCTGCCCTTCCTGCGCGAGGAGCTGGGCATCGGCCTGATCGTCAATCCCGAATTTGAAACGGCCAACGAGATCTCGCGCATCATCCGCTTCCCCTCGGCGGCGAATCTGGATGTCTTTGCCGGCGGCAAGATCGAGATCGCCCGCGTGCGCATCCATGCGGACAATCCTCTGTGCGACGTCGCGGTCTGCGACATCCACAAGAAATGCAAGGCGAAGGTGCTCATCTGCGCGGTCCAGCGCGACGATCAGATCTTTATCCCGTCCGGCGATTTCGTGCTGCGCTGCGACGACGCGATCAGCATCACCGGCAGCCGCTCCCAGATCTCCGGCTTCATGCGCCAGACGAAGGTCTACAAGCAGAAGATCAAGGACGTCATGATCGTCGGCGGCGGGCGGATCGGCTATTATCTGGCCCATCTGCTGGAGGATACCGGCCGCAATATCAAGATCATCGAGCTGGGGGAGGAGCGCTGCGTCCATCTCTCGGATACGCTCTCGGACGTGACCGTGATCCACGGCGACGGCACGGATCAGGATCTGCTCGACGAGCAGCGCCTGCAGGATCAGGACGCCCTCGTGGCGCTGACCGGCATCGACGAGGAGAATATCATCGTGTCGATGTATGCCGATTCCCGCGGCGTGCCGAAGGTGATCACCAAGGTCAACCGGCATTCCTATTCGATCCTCAACGATATCGGCCTGGAGACCGTGGTCTCGCCCCAGATCGTGGCCGGGAACCTGGTCACGCGCTACGTGCGCGCGCTGGACAACTCCTTCGGCAATTCGCGCATCCAGACGCTCTATAAGCTGGTCGGCGGCCGGGTCGAGGCTGTGGAATTCACCGTGCCGGAGGACGCCGGGTATCTGAACATCCCGTTCCGCGAACTGCGGCTGCTGCCGAATCTGCTGATCGGCTGCATCATCCGCGGCGGGCGCATCATCTTCCCGCGCGGCGAGGACGTGATGCAGGCGAACGACAGCGTGATCGTGGTCACGGCCGGCAGGATCCTTGAGGACCTGCACGATATCTTTATGTGATTGGGCAGGCGCTATGAATTACAGAATGATTTTTTATACGGTCGGCAGGATCCTGCTGGTCGAGGCGGTGCTGCTGACGCTGCCCGTGATCGGGGCGCTGATCTACGGCGAACCGACGCTGCTGGCCTTTGCCGCCACGATAGCGCTGCTGGCCTTCGTCGGCATCCCCGCGACCGCGAAGAAGCCGGCGGATGCGCGCATCTACGCCAAGGACGGCTACGTGATCGTTGCGCTGAGCTGGATCCTGATGTCCCTGTTCGGGGCGCTGCCGTTCGTTTTCAGCGGCTATATCCCGCATGTCGTCGACGCGTATTTTGAAACCGTTTCCGGCTTCACCACCACGGGCAGCACGATCCTGCGCAATATCGAGGCCCTGCCGAAGAGCCTGCTCTTCTGGCGCAGCTTCACGCACTGGATCGGCGGCATGGGCATTCTGGTGTTCGTGATCGCGATCCTGCCCAAGACTGAAAGCTCCTCCATGCACGTCATGCGCGCGGAGGTGCCCGGCCCGACGGTGGGCAAGCTGGTCACGAAGCTGCGCGCCTCGGCGCGGATCCTTTACGGCATCTATTGCGTGATGTCCGCCACGCAGATCCTGCTGCTCTTTGCGGGCGGCATGCCGCTGTATGACAGCATCGTCACCACCTTCGCGACCGCCGGCACCGGCGGCTACAGCGTGCTGAACGCGAGCATCGAGGGCTACCACAGCCTCTATGCCGAGATGGTGATCGGCGTGTTCATGCTGCTCTTCGGCATGAACTTCAACCTCTATTATATGTTTTTGATCAAGCAGGGGAAGCAGGCGCTCAATAGCAAGGAGCTGCACTGCTATCTGGCGATCGTCGCCGTCTCGGTCGTGATCACCGGCGTGAGCCTGCTGAATAAGTATTCCGTGGGCGACGCGTTCCGTTACGCCTTCTTCCAGGTGTCCTCGATCATCACGACCACCGGCTTCTCCACCGCGGATTTCAACACCTGGCCGACCGTCGCGCGCTTCATTCTCGTGATGCTGATGTTCATCGGCGCCTGCGCGGGCTCCACGGGCGGCGGCGTCAAGGTCTCGCGCGTGATCATCCTCTTCAAAAGTGCCATGCGGGAGATCCGCAAGGCGATCAATCCCCGCAGCGTGGAGACCATCAAGCTCGACCGCCGCAAGGTCGACGAACCGGTGGTGCACAGCGTGGTCGTTTTCTTCGCCACCTATATGCTGGTCTCCGCCGCCTCGATGCTGATCGTCGCGCTCGACGGGCGGGATTCCGTCACCACCGCGACCTCGGTCATCGCCTGCATCGGCAACATCGGCCCGGGTCTCGGCGCGGTCGGCCCGGCGGGGAATTTTGCGGAATTCTCCGTGCTGAGCAAGCTCGTGCTCAGCTTCGATATGCTCGCAGGGCGCCTGGAGCTGATCCCGATGCTGATCCTCTTTACCCCCTCCACCTGGTCCAGAAAATAACCGCTGACGCGGCGCAAAGAATCAAACAACAGGGTGCAGTCCGAAACAACGCTGCATCCTGTTTTTTGCGTTTTCACAGCCGCGCTTCCGGGTGATGCGCGAGGAAGAGCGCGGCGACGGCGTTGGCATGAGGTTGCCGCCGGTGTGCGTAGGGCACGGATACATCCGTGCCGCCCGCGCGGGGTTTTGCCGGTAAATTGTCGGTCGACGGCGGGCAGGTAGGGGCGGATAGCATCCGCCCGCAAATTCATCGGAAAGCCGCCGGCGGGCAGTGTAGGGAACGCTGTTTCAGCGTTCCGCATGCGCCGCAGGCGCATCACTCCCTCCGTCTCGCTTTGCTCGATTGCCTCGAAAACCGTTCTTTCCGGGCCGTTTTCAGGACGTTTTTCAGGGTTTTTCTTTGGAAAAAACGCATCTTTCTGACCTGTTTTGTAACTGCAACGAAAAGACGGCGC
>JAFWCS010000376.1 GCA_017534365.1 Clostridia bacterium
GCCGACCTCGAACATCAGCACCATGCTGCACAGGCCGCCGAACAGCACCTGCCCTTCGGCGCCGAGGTTCCAGAATTTCATTTTGAATGCCGGGGTCACAGCCAGGGAGATGCAAAGCAGCATGGCCAGATTCTGCAGCAGCGCCCAGAATTTGCGCTTGGAGCCGAAGCTGCCCTTGATCATGGCACCGTAGACCTCGAGCGGATTCTGCTTGGTCAGCAGCACGATGATCAGCGCGCAGACGAGCAGGGAGGCCAGGATCGCGACGCCGCGGATGATCCACGCCTTCCACCAGGCGATGCCGTTGCGTTTCGCAATGTGGAACAGCGGCTCCCTTGCGGCTTTTTCGGGTTTGTTCATTCTGCAGCGCCTCCTTCCGCCTTGGTCATCAGCAGGCCGATTTCGTTTTTATCCGCGGTGCGTCCGTCCACAATGCCGGTCACGCGCCCGGAGCTGAGCACGAGGATCCGGTCGCAAAGCTCGATCAGCACGTCGAGATCCTCGCCGACGAAAATGACGGCCGCGCCGTTCTCTTTCTGCTCATTGAGCAGATTATAGATCATATAGGAAGAATTGATATCCAGGCCGCGCACGGGGTAGGCGACCATCAGCACGGAAGGCGAGGAGGAAATCTCGCGCCCGACCAGCACCTTCTGCACGTTGCCGCCGGAGAGCCGCCGCACGGGCGTGGTGGCGCCGGGCGTGACGACCTCAAGATCCTTGATGATCTTCTCCGCGAGCGAGCGCGGCTTCTTGCGCTCAAGGAAAACGGTTTTGCCCTTGCGGTAGCTGCGCAGCATCATGTTGTCGATGATGTCCATGTTGCCGACCAGGCCCATGCCGAGGCGGTCCTCCGGCACGAAGGAGAGCCGTACGCCGAGCTCGCGGATCTGCGTGGGCGTTTTATCGCGCAGGTTTTCTTCCGCGCCGGTCTGGGGATTGTGATACAGGATCTTGCCGCTGTGCAGCTTCTGCAGACCGGCGATGGATTCGAGCAGCTCGCGCTGGCCGCCGCCGGCGATGCCGGCAATGCCGAGGATCTCGCCGGCGCGCACGGAGAAGGAGATATCCTTCAGGATCTGCACGCCGTCGCGGTTCATGCAGTCGATATGCTCCACGCGCAGACGGTCTTCCTCGCTCTTCGGGGCGGAGCGCTCGATGTTGAGGCTGATTTTTTTGCCGACCATCATTTCCGTGAGGATCGATTCCGTCGCGTTCGCGGTCTCAACGGTGCCGATGTAGTGCCCCTTGCGCAGCACGGCCACCTTGTCGGAGATGGAAAGCACTTCGTGGAGCTTGTGGGTGATGATGATGATCGCCTTGTCGTCCTCGCGCATGTTGCGGATGACGGCGAAGAGCTTCTCGGTTTCCTGCGGGGTGAGCACCGCGGTCGGCTCGTCGAGGATCAGGATGTTCGCGCCGCGATAGAGCACCTTGATGATCTCCACGGTCTGCTTTTCGGAAACGGACATTTCATAGATCTTTTTCGTCGGGTCGATCTCGAAGCCGTATTTCGCGCTGATCTCCGCGACCTTCTTTTCGACGTCCTTGATGTTGAACTTCCCTTTTTCCTGCAGACCCAGCACGATGTTCTCGGCCGCCGTGAAGCGGTCGACGAGCTTGAAATGCTGGTGGATCATGCCGATCCTGTGGTCGAACGCATCCTTCGGGGAGCGGATGACGACCTCCTGCCCGTCGATATAGATCTGACCGGCGTCCGGGAAGTAAATGCCGGAGATCATGTTCATCAGCGTGGTTTTGCCGCTGCCGTTCTCGCCGAGCAGCGCAAGGATCTCGCCCTTATAGACGGTCAGATTGACGTCCTTGTTCGCAACGATGCTGCCGAAGACTTTGGTGATGTTTTTGAGCTCAATGGCGGGGCTTGCCATAGTCTACCTCCCTTTTATTACTAAAAGCAGCGCAGATTCGGCCCGAATTTGCGCTCGTTTCGGAAATAAAAGAAGTTTGGGCGAAGCGAAAAGCTTCGCCCAAATCCGTTTCATAAAGTTTAGCCGAGGATCGTGATGCCGTCGATATCGATGTCGAAGTACGGCGCGGAACGGTACTCGCTCTCATGGAAGTAGCCGTCGGCAATGACTTCGGTATCCGGGGTGAACGCATCGTCAGAATCGACGTCCGCCTTGTAGGTCTCAAGCGCAGCGCCGTCCTTGGTGAACTTCGCGGTGTCAAAGACGTGGAGCGTGCCGGCTTCGAGCGCAGCCTTGACTTCGTCAAGCTTTGCCTGCGTGCCTTCGGCGGCGACGGTCTCATTGAGCTTGAGCAGCTCGACGGAGCCGGTCTGGATGGTGCCGGTCCAGTCGGCGGGGATCGCTTCGCCCTTCACGACGGCGTCGATCGCAAGCTTGTAGTAGGGCGCCCAGTTGATGCGGGAGGAGATCAGCGCGGTGTTCGGTGCGATGGAAGCGGTGTCGATGTTATAGGAAACATCGGGCACTTCCTTCTCTTCGCAGGCCTTGGGAGCGCCTTCGGAGTCCGCGTGCTGGCTGATCAGGACGCAGCCGTCGTTGATGAGCTTGAGGGCGGCTTCTCTTTCAAGCGCGATGTCGAACCAGGAGTTGGTGAAGGTGACTTCCATGGTTGCGCTCTCGCAGATGGAGCGGGCGCCAAGGAAGAAGGAGGTGTAACCGGACTTCACTTCGGCATAGGGGAAAGCGCCGACGTAGCCGATCTTCGCCTGCTCGGCGGTGATGTCGCCCTTCTCGATCATCTCGTTGAGCTTCATGCCCGCGGCAACGCCGGCAAGATAGCGGCCTTCATAGATGGAAGCGAAGGCATTGTGGAAGTTGGGGACCTTCTCGGTGTGCGCATGGGTGCCGGTCGCGTGGCAGAACTGCACGTCGGTGAATTCCTTGGCAGCCTGCAGGATATAGGTCTCATGGCCGAAGGAATCGGCAAAGATCACGTTGCAGCCTTCTTCAGCCAGCTCCGCAGCGGCGGTGTAGCAGGCGTCGTCTTCCGCAATGTTGGTCTTGATCATGACCTGATCGTCGCTCAGACCGAGCTCCGCCTAGACTTCCTTGAACGCTTTGATAAAGTTGTTGTCATAGGTGGAGTTTTCGTCGTGCAGGCAGATCAGACCGATCTTGATACTGGAATAATCGGAGCCGGTCGCCGCAGTCGTTTCGCCTTCGGGCGCTGCGGTGGTCGTCTCGGTGTCACCCTTGCCGCCGCATGCCGCGAAGCCGAGCACGAGCGCAAGGGCCAGGAGAATTGCGAGGATCTTCGAGAACTTCTTCATGATGTTTGCCTCCATAATAAATTTTATTATTTATCCAAAGAGAATGTTGCCGTCCTCAATGGATCGAATAACCGCAAGGGATTCCACGTGGTAGCCGCGCGCGCGCAGATCGGCGCCGCCGGGCTGGAAGCCTTTTTCGATCACGATGCCGATGCCCGCGACCTGCGCGCCGGCCTGACGCTCAATGATGTCGATCAGTCCGTTGCAGGCTTCGCCGTTGGCAAGGAAATCGTCGATGATCAGCACCCGGTCCTCCGGATGCAGATACTTTTTGGAAATGCCGATGATCGTGTCGGTGCCCTTGGTGAAGGAGTGAACGCCGGCGGTGTAAACTTCGCTGCCGACGTTTTTGTTTTGCCCCTTTTTAGCAAAAACAACAGGCACGGAAAAATATTGCGCGGCAATGCACGCAATTCCAATGCCTGATGCTTCGATCGTCACGATTTTGTTGATGGATGCAGTCGCAAAAAGCCGATGGAATTCCTTGCCGATTTCGCAGAGTAATCCCACGTCGATCTGATGATTCAGAAACATATCAACCTTCACAATGTCCGAACCGATTCCTTCACCCTGTTCCAGAATCCGCTGCTTGAGAAGTTCCAAACCGATCATCCTCCGATTTGCGACAAAATGGATGGCGTTCCATGCCATTATTATAATTCACAGTTTGTTAAAAATCAAGCAAAAAATCATATTTTGTAGATTTTATGCGAAATAGATAAACATCTTGTGGATTGACGCTCCATTTTCGTCAGGAAAACAAGATGCGAAAAGCGCAGTTTTTACGAATGGAAAAATCAGCTGTGCAGCCGGATGAATTCGATCAGGCGCTGCCAGTCCAGGCGGCTGAAATAATGCAGCCCGGGGCGGCGGTGATAGCCGATGCGCCCGTCCAGGAAGGCGACGTTGTCGCCGGGCAGACGGTCCGGGCAGGGGAAACCGCCGTCAAAAGCCGGCGCCGCGGCGCAGCAGCAGAGAAATTCCGAATCCGGATCCGCCCAGGCGTCTTCGGAGGCGCTGCCGACAAGCACGCAGCGCGGCGCGATCGCGGCGAGCAGGGCGTGATGATCGAGCGGCATGGCGGCCTCATTGTCCACATATTTTTTGTAGTTCTCACAGAACCAGAAGGGGAAGCGCTCGCAGATGTCGCGTATGGATTCGCCCGTTTTCCCGCGCGCGAGGGCGGCACCGCTGCAGCCGGAATCATTGGAATAGGCAAAGGCAAAGCGCGTATCCGTCGCGGCGGTGAACAGGGCGGTCTTGGCCAGCCGCGAATGCCCGCAGACAGCCGAGCGGGTGCAGTCGAGCCGGTCCGTCAGGGTCTCTGCGTAATCCATGACCCGGTGCGCCGCCCAGGCCCAGAGCGCGATCTTGCCGGGATCCTCCGGCCCGCGCGCGCCGTTTTCAAACAGCACGCCCGCCAGCCCGTCGGTGAAGTCGCCGTTGTCCGAGGAGACGTCGTTATAGCAGAACGAGAGCACGGCAAAGCCCGCGTCGATCAGCTCCTCGGTCGGCATATAGCGGTCGGGATTGTCCGGCCGGAAATTGATATGGATAAAGAACGGATGCGGTCCCGGCACGGTCGGGATCGTCGCAAGGAAGGGGAATTCAAAGGGCTTTCCGTTGACGACCATGCGGGCGGTCACGCGGTCGCACACCGCCTTGCCGGCGCAGAACCGCCAGATGACATCGGGCTCGACGGTGAATTCCATGGCCTCCGGCGCGGCGGGCAGCCGGCCGTAGATCTCGGTTTGCAAAAGCTCCAGCATCTCCGCGCGCGGGCGCAGGGGCGGCAGGTTCCGTTCTTCAAGCAGGGCAGACAGCATGGTAAACGCTCCTTTACACTTTAATTCTCTCTTATTCTACCATAAAATCCTCCGTTGGGAAAGGTGGAGAAAAAAATTTTTTAAACTTTTTTCAAAACTACTTTCTTCTTTCACTAAAAAATGATATAATCCGAATGAAAAGCGCGGCCTGCCGCGCCGATCCCGTCCGACCGTTCCGGAACGAACGGCGTATTTAAGATTTAAAAACGGAGGTTGCTATGAAAAAAACTGGTTTGATCGCAATCATTCTGATCGCGGTGATCGCGCTGGCGGTCTTCTGGGGCGTCGGCACCTACAACAGGCTTGTGACCGCGCAGACCACGGTGGAGCAGAAGGCGGCGGATATTGACGCGCAGCTCCAGCGCCGCGCGGATCTGATCCCCAACCTGGTCGCCACGGTCAAGGGCTATGCAGCTCACGAGGAAGCCGTGTTTACCGCTGTGACGCAGGCGCGCGAGCAGTTGATGGCCGCCGGTTCCATGGCGGAAAAATCCGAAGCGAATAATGCGCTGTCCTCTGCGCTCGGCAGGCTGATCGCGGTGGCGGAGGCCTATCCGGAGCTGAAAGCGGACAAGGTGTTCACGGGCCTGATGGACGAGCTCTCCGGCACGGAAAACCGCATCTCCGTCGCGCGCGGGAACTATAACGAAGCGGTCACGTCGTTCAACACGATGATCCGCCGGTTCCCGGCGTCGATCCTGGCGAATATGTTCGGCTTCAAGGCGGCGGAATTCTTTGCGGCGGAGCCTGCGGCAACGGCCGTTCCGACCGTGAGCTTTGCGGGATGAGCGCGAAAGGGAAAAAACAATCGAATCTGAGCTACGGCCTGAAGGTGCTGATCGCGTTTCTTATCACGAGCGTGGTCGGCACGGGCTTCGTTTTCTCCACGAACCGCGAGCAGGCGTTTACGCAGTATCCGGAGCACTCGGAGCTCTTTTATATTGAGGATTTCAGTGGCGTTTTTACGCAGGCAACGGAGCAGTTCATTCTTGACCGCGCTGTGGCGCTGGAGGCGGCGACGAAGGCGCAGGTCGTGGTCGTTGCCGTGCCGGACAC
>JAFWCS010000377.1 GCA_017534365.1 Clostridia bacterium
AGAGCTCGCCCCAGACCCCCGTCTGATTCCGGATCATCGCGTGCCTCAGCGGTAAAGCTTCTTCAGGAAGCTCATCCGGTGACAGGGCGAGGGGCCGTATTGCGCGAGCATTTCATAATGCAGCTGCGTGCCGTAGCCCTTGTGCCTGGCAAACTGATACTGCGGATACTGCGCGTCCAGCTCCAGCAGAAAACGGTCCCGGCTGACCTTGGCCAGAATGGACGCGGCCGCCACCGAGGGTGAGAGCGCGTCGCCCTTGATCAGCGTTTCGCCCGGGATGGAGAGCGGCGGCATGCGGTTGCCGTCGATGATCGCGTAATCCGCCGGCACAGGCAGCGCCTCCACCGCCTTGCGCATCGCAAGGAAGGTCGCCTGCAAAATGTTGATCTCGTCGATCACGCGCTCGTCCACGCTTGCCACGGCATAGGCGACGGCCTGCGCGGTGATGACGTCGAAAAGCTGCTCGCGTTTTTTTTCGCTGAGTTTTTTGGAGTCGTTCAGCCCGGGGATCTCAAACGCGGGCGGAAGAATCACCGCCGCCGCATAGACCGGGCCGGCCAGCGGACCGCGGCCCGCCTCATCCACGCCGCACACGGCGGTAAACCCGCGCGCCGCCGCGGCCTTTTCATAGGTCAGATCCATCAAAAACTTCCTTTCAAAAAGGGCGTGCCGCAAACTGGTTTTTGCAACACGCCTCTGCCATGTCAGAATGAATTATAAAAACTGCTTGTCGATCACTTCGTTGACGATATCGTTGAGATACTGCAGGCTGAAGCTCGGCGTCTGGCTCTTGACGCCGTGGACCGACGCCAGCTCCTCCGTATAATCCTCCAGCATGTAAATGCGGATATTGGAGAAGTTGTAGCCGTAGTGGTTGACCGTGCCGTGGAACTTGACGTTCTCGATCGTGATATCGCCGTTGGCATTGTTCTTGGAAATATCGAAAGTCAGCATGCCGCCGAGCATCCGGGCGCCGCGGTTCTGCGCGGAGATGAAGTTGCCCAGCGAATACGCCACCAAAGTGCGCGTACCGTTGTCATTCTCGATGAATTCCACCGGCTGGATCACATGCGGATGGTTGCCGATGATGACGTCCGCGCCCCAGGCCGCGAGTTTCTTGGCAAGGATGCGCTGCTCGTCGGTCGGCTCGTGGGTGTATTCGATGCCCCAGTGCGCATTGACGACCACAACGTCCGCGATGTCCTTGGCCGCCATCACGCGGCGCTGCAGCTCGGCCTCATCCTCGGAGGTGCAGAGGATCACTTCGCTGTCCGACGGCAGCTTCAGGCCGTTCGTCATCTCCGTGAAGCCCAGATAGGCGAAGGTAATGCCGTTGACCGTGTTGGTCGGGATCTTCGCGTAATCCACCTGATTCAGATAAGCGCCGGTGGTGATCATGCCCTTGCTCTTCCACCAGTTGATGCAGGAGATCAGGCCCTTTTCGCCGCAGTCGAGCGAGTGGTTCGTGCAGATATTGAACACGTCGAAGCCGATGCGGATCATCTCTTCGCCGACCTCCGGCGGGGAGTTGAACATCGGATAGCTGGAAACATCATGCTCGGTGGAGATGATCGTTTCCTGATTCAGAATCGCGATATCCGCCGCGGCGACGCGGTCGGCCACCTTCTCATAACAATAGGAAAAATCATAGCCGCTGCTCGCGCGCTCCGCCGCCTGCTCATAGATCGTGTCATGGATCAGGTTGTCGCCCACGGCAAGCAGGCTGACCGTGGAGATCAGCTCCTGCATCTGCGTGGTGGAGGCCTCCGCAAGCGGCTGCGCATCCGCAGAAATATCCGGGCGCTGCGCCCCGTGCCGGGTAAAGAAGATCACGCCCAGCGCGATCACGTCCACAAAGAGGATCGCCGCAAGCACGATCGCCATTTTTCTTCTCATATCTCCGCTCCTTCCCGCCGCCGGATCAGACCGCGTCCAGCGTCAGCTTGCCGAGCTTGCCGCCGCGGTATTCATCCAGCAGCATCACCGCCGCGCGCTCGGTATCGAATTCTCCTTTTTTCAGCAGCATCCCGCGTTTCTGCGCGATCGCCTCCAGCAGTTCATACGTCTCCATATTTTCGAAGCCCGTCAGCCCGTAGCGCTGCGCCAGCCGTTCGGGATAGTTCTTCTGCAGCACGGCGAGCAGACGCACGGCGATCTCCTGACTGTCGAGGATCTCATCCTTGACGGATCCGATAAAGGCCAGTTTATAGCCGACCTCGGGATCCTCGAATTTCGGCCAGAGCACGCCCGGGGTGTCGAGCAGCAGGATATCCCTGTCAATGGCGAACCACTGATTGCTGCGCGTGACGCCGGGCTTGTCCGCCACCTTGGCGCGGCTGCGACCGGCCATGCGGTTGATAAACGAGGATTTGCCGGTGTTCGGGATGCCGACGACCATGAGGCGCAGCGCCTTGCCGGCCATCCCCTTCTCCGCATAGGCGCGGAGCTTGTCTGCCAGCAGCGCACGCACGGCGGGCAGAAATTTTTCCAGTCCGCGACCGCTGCGGCAGTCCACGGGCAGGGCCGTGACGCCCTGCGCCTTCCAGGCGGCAATGACGCGCGCGGTGGCGGCGTCATCCGCCAGATCACATTTATTGAGCAGCACGATGCGGGGCTTGCGCCCCACAAGCGCGTCGATCTCCGGGTTGCGGCTGCTCAGCGGCAGCCGGGCATCCTCCAGCTCACAGACGGCGTCCACGAGCGTCAGGCTTTCCTTGATCAGCCGGCGGGTTTTCGCCATGTGGCCGGGGAACCACTGCACGGTTTTGGATTCGTTCATAACTCAGTAGCGCTCCAGCGCGAATTTTCCCAGCGGGAACATGCGGAACAGCGCCTTGCCGAGAATATATTCCTCGCGGATCAGACCGACGCTTTCACTGCGGCTGTCCGTAGAATTGTTGCGGTTGTCGCCCATGACGAACACATAGCCGTCGGGCACAGTGACCGGCTGCGTGAAATCCTCGCGCCGGTGGGTCGGCTCGTTGACATAGGGCTCCTCGAGCGCTTCGCCGTCCACATAGACGATCCCGCGGTCAAAGTCGATATCCACCGTCTCCCCTGCGGTCGCGATCACGCGCTTGACAAGGGTATCCGGGATCACCGGATTCACCGAAGGCTGGCAGGTCACAACGATCTGCCCGCGCGCGGGTTTGGTTTCAAACGCGGAGAGGATGATGCGGTCGGTTTCATGCAGCGTCGGATACATCGAGCTGCCGACCACGCCGACCGTGCGGAAGCAGAAAATGAACGCCACAGCCACGGCAACCACGGAAACGGCGAGGATGGAAACGACGTCAAACGCCGTGCTCAGCAGCGATGCTTCTTCCTTCTCTTGCGGCGCTTTTTCCTTTGCCATTGCGGCCACCTCCTCAGGCATTCTCGTAAATATTCCACTGGTGCAGCGGCCAGAAGCGGATGAACGCCTTGCCGAGAATATAATTCTCGTCGATCTGGCCGATCTTGCTCGAGCGGCTGTCCAGTGAATCGTTGCGGTTATCGCCCATGACGAAGACCTTGCCTTCTTCGACCGTGAGCGGGAATTCCACGTCATAGCTCAGCGAAGTGGGCGCGGCTGTATAAGGCTCGTCCAGGATCTGCCCGTTGACGGTCACCGTGTGCCGGTCGAAATCGATATCGATCGTATCGC
>JAFWCS010000378.1 GCA_017534365.1 Clostridia bacterium
CCGGTGATATTCGGCGGCGGGATCACAATGGTATACGGCTGTTTGTCGGGATCGTTTTTGGCGTGGAAATAGTGCTGATCCAGCCAGAACTGATAGATTCGATCCTCCACGTTCTTGGGATCGTAGAGCTTGGCCAGCTCCTTTGCCATGAGAATCATCCTTTCTTTCCGTGAAACAAAAAGCCCGCCTCACGGATCATAAAATCAATGAGACGAGCAGAAGATCTTGCCCGCGGTACCACTCAAATTGCGTTGAATCAACGCCACTCTGCGGCAATGCAGCCAACGCCTTAACGCGGCAAAACGGGAGGACTCTACTGACCGAGGCGTTCCTTCCTCCGGCTCCGGGGCGACACAAAGCTGCTCTCTGCTGCCGGCTCGCACCAGCCGCCGGCTCTCTGGACGCTTGAAACAGCCCGTTTCCCCTTCAAAGCTTTTCATAATATTGCGCCTATTCTAACATATCGCGATTAAAATGTCAATATGATTTATCACAAATCATTTGATGGAAAACGGTGAACGATGAAAGATCTGAACACCCTGAAAAACCGGATCTCTCCCCTGCTGCGGGATACGCTGATCATGACGGCGGTCAATCTGCTCATGCGCTCGGCAGCCGTGAGCTTCAACGCGTTTCTGACCGGGCGCATCGGCAGCGCGGGCATGGACCTCTATCAGCTGATGATGACCGTTTACGGCCTGGCCGTCACCTTTGCGAGCGCGGGGATCCGGCTGGCCAGCACGCGCGTGACGGTCGAAATCGAAGCGAACGGCAGGCAGGATCTCAACGGCTCCTTTCGCCGCTGCCTGCTCTATGCGCTGGTCAGCGGCTCTGCCGTCGGGCTGCTCCTTTTTCAAGGCGCAGACTTCGCCGCGCTGCGCTTCATCGGCGACGCTGCCGGCGCAAAGCCGCTGCGGATCCTGGCGCTCAGCCTGCCCTTTGTCGCGATGTCCGCAGCGCTGGGCGGCTACTTCACCGGCCGCGACCAGGTGCCGCAATACGCGGGCGTGCAGCTGGCGGAGCAGGCGGCCGGGATCGGGATCACCGTGGCCCTGCTCAACCGCTACGCAGCGGTCAGCGCGGCGCATGCCTGCCTCGCGGTGGTCACGGGCACGACGCTGGCCGAGCTGCTCTCGTTTCTGATCACCGCCGGCCTTCGGCGTCTGACGCTGCCGCCGAAAACAGACCTGCCGCGCGTGAAGCTCAGACGCATTCTGCGCGTGGCGCTGCCGGACGCCGCCGGCACCTGCGCGCGCAGTCTGCTTTTAACGATCGAGCACCTGCTGATCCCGAAAAGCCTGCAAAGATCCGGCGCGGGCAGTGAAGCCGCGCTCGCGGCCTACGGCGCAATCCACGCGGTGGTGCTGCCCGTGCTGCTCTATCCCGCGGCAATCGTCAATTCCCTTTCCGCCCTTCTCGTGCCGACGCTCGCCCGCCAGCGGGAGCTCGGCGACCGGCGCGGCGTAAGCAGGACCGTTACGCGCTGGCTGCGCAGGACGCTGCTGTTCCCACTTCTCAGCGCCGCCTGCGTCGCCGCAGCCGCGCCGCTGATTTCCGGGCTGATCTACGGCACGCCGGAGATCGTCGTTTATCTGCGCATCCTCGCGCCGCTGATCCCGCTGATGTATATGGACAACGTCACGGACGGCATGCTCAAGGGGCTTGACGAACAGGTCGCCTCCATGCGCTACAACGTCATCGACTCCGCGCTGTGCGTGGTCCTCGTGCGGTTTCTGCTGCCCGTCAGCGCCGTGAAAGGCTATCTTTTCATCCTGTATATCAGCGAACTGTTCAATTTTTATCTCAGCTTCCGGCGGCTGATCACCGTCTGCGAGATCCCGTGGTTTTCTTCTCTCAGAGCGCGGCGAGCACCGCGCACAGAAGCTGCCACGTTCGCTGCGTGGAGCCGAGGGACAGCCGCTCGCGAGGCGTGTGGATCTCCAGCAGATCCGGGCCGAAGGAAACGCAGTCCAGACCGGGCAGCTTTCCGCTGAAAATGCCGCATTCCAGCCCGGCGTGAATGGCCGTCACGGCCGGCGCTTTGCCGAACAGCTTCTGATAAACATCACACATGCAATCCCGCACAGGCGAATCCGCGCGGTATTCCCACGCCGGATACGGACTTCGCAGCGCAAAGCCCGCGCCGAAGCCGCCTGCAATCTGCTCCAGCCGGTTCTGCAGCGCTTCCCGGTCGGCATCCACGCTGCTGCGCACGGAGAGCGTCGCGCGCAGCCCGGCCGCGTCCAGCCGGAGCATGCCGAGATTCAGCGAGGTTTCGACCAGCTCGGGCATCGCCTTGCTCATGGCCTGCACGCCGTCGGGCAAAGCGTCGAGCAGCGCGAGCGCCCGGGCGGACGCCGCAGGGCTCCACGCCGTCTCGGGCAGCGGGATCGCCGCGATCTCAACCTGCAGATCGGGATCGTGCGGGCAGTCTTTGCGCAGCAGCGCTGTCCAGGCTTCCGCAAGAGCGGGATCCAAAGGCGCGGCCGTCAGGATCTCCGCCGCGGCGTCGCGCGGGATCGCATTATCCGCTGAACCGCCTAGCATTGAGATCAGA
>JAFWCS010000379.1 GCA_017534365.1 Clostridia bacterium
CGGCATTGCGCAGCCGGAATTCTTTCTTTGCATAGTTATAGTAATCGGCAGCGGCGTCCGGACGTTCACCGGAAGCGACCGCAGCTTTCACGCGGTAAAGATCCGTGTAAGACGCCACAAGCGCGCCGAGGATCATCAGCGGATCCTCGCGCTGGGCAAAGAGCTGGGAAAGCTTGCGGAACGCGCCGTCGAGCCGCCCGGCGTTCAGATCGCGGATCATATCAAATACACGCGCCTCCAGGCTTTTGATGCAGACCGCGTCGATCTCCGCGCGGCTGATCGTGCCGTCGCTGTAGGCGCAGACTTTTTCCAGTTCATTGTGCAGGAGGTTGAGATCCGTGCCGACGTTGGTCACGAAATAAAGCGCAGCGCCGCGTTCAAAGACGCAGCCGCGTTTCTTCGCGCCGCCTTCCGCCAGACGCACCAGATCCGCCTGCTCACGCCGCGTGAATTTCACCGCGCAGCCAAAGCGGTCAAACAGGCGCACGGCCGCATTGAATTTCGCGCCCTTGGGCTGCGCCGTCAGATAGGCGAACACGAGCGCGCACTCCTCCGGCGTTTCGTTCAGCAGCCGTTCCAGCGCGCGCAGCTCCGCGTCGTCCGCTTCCTCAAGCGGATAATCGACGACCACCACGCAGGTGCGCTCTGCCATCATCGGCACGGCGATCGCGGCGTCATAGATCTCTGAGAGCGACGCGTTCCGGCCTTCAAAGCGATGCAGATTGAAATCGGCAAACGAAGGCTCCACGACCGCGTTTATGATTTTATTGACATAGGTTTTCGTCAGATAGGTTTCTTCCCCGAACAGCAGGAAGCAGCCCGTTGACGAGTCGCGCAAGCGTTCCCGCAATCCGCGTTCATCGAGCGTCGGCATCGCGTCCTCCCTTCCGAGCGCGCCGAAAAAGGCGCAGAATCAAACGAAACGATTTCTTTTCTGTTATTCTCTTGAAACGGTCAGCGCACCGTCCCGCGCGCGGATCAGCAGATCACCGCATTCGGCGGTCGCTGCGGCGTCGATCCCGTGCGCGCGCAGCTCCGTCTGAAGCAGGACGCCGCGCAGATTTTCAGCATTGACGACGGCGTAATCCACTGCCGACGGATCAAGCGCCGCCGGATAATCGCCGCGAAAAACGAACAGATCCGCGTGCGCCGCCTCAGAAGGCAGCCGGTCGATCGGATCGAAACAGATCAGCGCCGTAAGATCCGGCGCCTTAACCAGAACGGCATAGGATTCACCGATCCTGCGTGGCTGCAGCGTGACGTCGCCGTCCGAAAATGGGGCGGAGAGCGACGCCCGGGGCAAGTCAAACAGTTCAAGGCCATACGGCAGTTTGTCAGCGATCACGGTCGGTGCATACTGCTGCGCGATCTCGAGCGCGTAAGCGCTGTTCGTTTCTTCCACGGCGGGAAGCAGGAGCGCATGAAGCCGCCCGCCCTCGCGCTGCACAGCCTGCCGGATTTCGGACGCGCCGTTCCGAGCGGAGCCGCCCGCGCCGATCAGATAATTCCGGCTGCGGCAGGTCAGCAGCACGGCCGTACCGTTGCCGACGTCAAGCACGCGCAGCCGCGTTTCACTGCGGCTGAAGACGCCGCCGCCGATCAGGCCGGCCAGCAGCACAACGCCGAACGCCAGCGCAGCCCGGCGGATCACCCTGGGCCTGAACGCCGCAGCGACCAAGCCGGCCGCCAGGGTCAGAAACAGCGCCGCAAGCAGCAGGCAGGAACCGTCCCGCGGCAGGCAGACGGAAAGATGCGGCATCCCGGCAATCGAATGCGCCGCAAAGGAAAGATATTTCAGCAGAAGTCCGCCGAGAAATCCCGGCAGGTTCAGAAACGGCCACCCGGCGGAAAACACCGCCGCGCCGAGCGCCGTGAGCACGATCGCCCCGCCCGCAACGGGCGCAGCGACAAGATTCGAGAGAAACATCGCGCCGCTCACGCCGCCGTAAACATAGAGCATGACGGGCAGTGTGAACAGAAACACGACGCCGGTTGCCAGAAGCATCCGCAGCGGCGAACGAAGCAGCCGCGGAATGCGAATCCCGTGCGCCTGCAGGTTTTCCCGCACCGTGGGCAAGGCCATCTGCTCCAGGATCAGGCCGAGCGCCGAGAGCGCGGAAAGCAGCAGACCGACATGCAGCACGCAATAGGGCTGCCACAGCACCAGACCTGTCAGGGCAAAGCCGAAGGAATTGAGCGCATCCCGCTCCATCAGAAACAGCTCCGCCGCAAAATACAGCAGCAGCATCAGCCCGGCGCGAACCGTTGAATAGCTGAAGCCGGTCAGGCCCATGAACAGAACCACGAGCAGCATACAGATCCCCGCGCAAACGCGCGGCGGCACACGCAGATGCAGCAGAAGCCGCCGGATCGCCATGCTCCAGATCGAAAGATGCAGGCCGGAAACGCAGAGCAGATGCAGCATCCCGGAAAGCTTGAAATCGGCGTAATCGGCATCCGCAAGCGCATCCTTCTCGCCGAGGATCATCGCCTGCGCGATCCTGCCGAAACGGTTCGGCAGCATACGAAACAGGGCGCTGCGCAGCCACGCGCGCAAAGAAATCACGCTGACCGCAAGACGATGCGAATCCGCCGCGCGCGGCAGCACTTCCACACCGGAACGATCCGTATACGCCGCCAGAAAGATGCCCTGGGAACGGTAGGAGACCAGACGATCCGCCTCCCCTTCGCCGGGCAGATAAAAGTTCACGGTCGCGCGGACACGGTCATAGGGTCGCGCGCCGGAGCCGATCGGCAGCGTCAGCCGCGCAGGAAGATCGACCTGCGCGCCGTTCACGGTGAGGATCCTTGCGGAAACGTAGTGCTTGCCAAAGCGCTCCTGCGCCTCGCCGGTCAGCAGCGCCTCCACTTCGGCTTTCTGATCCGCAAACGCTTCCGCCGGACGCACGCGCAGCGCCTGCGTTCCCGCAATCAGAAACGCAGCGAACGCAGCGGTCAGAAGCAAAAGCGAAAGCTGCTTTTCCCCGCCGCGCCGGCAGAACGCCAGCGCGGCCAGCCCGGCAGCAAGGCATCCCGCGCCGATCACGACAGTCGCAGTGAAGGAAACGTCCAGTGTCAGGAGCAGCGCCGAAACAAAGAAAACGGTCAGCCCGATTACGGCAAACGGACGCGACAAAACAGCCTTCCCCTTTTAGAATTGTTATTTTTCAATCAGCGGCAGCGGCGCAAGGAAGATGATATCCTGACGATCAGCCGCCTGCCCTTCAGCGAGCACCGCGCATTTCGCAACGATATTCGCCTCAAATTTCTCACAGAGCTTCACGCACGCATTCAGCGATTCGCCCGTGCTGATCACGTCGTCGAGCACGATCACCCGCTTGCCGCGCAGCTGCTCGCCCTCCAGCGAGTCCATGATCAGCGTCTGCACGCCGGCCGTCGTGATGGATTTCACGTTGACGGTCACCGGATCTTTCATATAAAGCTTCGCCTTTTTGCGGGCGACAAAGTATTTTTTGCCGCTCTGGCGGGACATTTCATAGGCCAGCGGAATGCTCTTGGCCTCGGGCGTGACGATATAATCGAACGCCGGCACGCGCTTGAGCAGCTCGGAAGCTGCATGCACGGTGATCTCCACGTCGCCGAACATGATAAACCCGGCGATATCCAGATGCTCATTCAGCGGGCAGCGCAGCAGATCGCGCTCCATGCCTGCGATGTTGATTCTATAATACTGATTTTCCATTTCAGAACCCTCCTGCATCAGCCTGCAGGCCAGCCGAATTCACGGCCGCCCATCAGATGAAAATGAATATGCTTCACAGACTGCCCCGCGCTTTCGCCGCAGTTGTTGACAATACGGAAGCCGTCGTCCAGCCCTTTTTCTTTGGCCAGCTGCGCAGCGACTTCAAAAATATGCGCGATCACGGCGCTGTTCTCCGGCGTGATCTCCGCGGCGGAGGCGATGTGCGTCTTCGGCACGATCAGGATATGCACCGGCGCCTGCGGCTCCAGATCATAGAACGCCAGGACGGTATCATCCTCATACGCCTTATTGGAGGGAATTTCCCCCGCAACGATTTTGCAAAAAATGCAGTCCATATGGATCTCCTTTCTGAATGTCGGTTTATTTCAGCATGCCTTTCACAATCTCTTCCACAGCGGCCATCGCAGCGTCCGCGCCGTCCGCGGATTTCGCGCCGGCCATCGCGCTGTCGGGTCGTCCGCCGCCGGAACCGCCGGCCAGCTGCGCAACGGCTTTCACGATGTTGCCGGCATGGGCGCCCTTTGCCACGGCGTCCTTGCCGCAGGCGCAGGCGAAATTCGCGCCCGGACGGTCACCCGTGCCGCAGAGCACGACCACGGCGTCCGGATGCTCTTTCACGATATCGCACATTTCGCGCAGCTCGCCCGGATTGCCGACCTTCACGCTGGCCGTCGCAAGACGGATGCCGCCGAAGCTGACGGCGGACTGCATCAGATCGCCGGATTTCGTCTTGGAGAGCTCGGCGCGCAGCTCTGCCGCTTCCTTCTCTTTTTCTTTCAGATCACCCATGAGCGAGGACGCGCGTTTTTCAAGATCGCCGAGATTCGTCAGCTTCAGCGCTGCCGCCGCGCCGCGGATCACAGCGTCGTTCTTCGCAATATAATCCAGCACGCCGTAGCCGGTCACGCCCTCGATGCGGCGCACGCCGGCGGCGACGGAGGTTTCGGAAATCACTTTAAACAGGCCGAGCTTCGCCGTGTTGTCAACGTGCGTGCCGCCGCAAAGCTCCGTGGAAACGTCGCCCATGCGCACCACGCGGACGATCTCGCCGTATTTTTCGCCGAACAGCGCCATCGCGCCGAGCTTTTTCGCTTCATCCAGCGGCATTTCCGTGCAGGTCACGGGCAGCGCGGCAAGGATCGCGTCA
>JAFWCS010000380.1 GCA_017534365.1 Clostridia bacterium
AGAGGACATCCGCCTCCTCCATTGTGCCGCGTCTGTGGGTGATGAGGATGAACTGGGTGCTGCCGGTCATATTCCTTACGTATTTGGCGTAGCGCGCAACGTTGACGTCGTCGAGCGCGGCCTCCACCTCGTCGAAGATGCAGAACGGCGCGGGCGTGACCTTCAGGATCGCAAACAGCAGCGCGATCGCGGAGAGGCCCTTTTCGCCGCCGGAGAGCAGGTCGATATTCTGCACGTTTTTGCCCGGCGGCTGCACGCGGATGTTGATGCTACATTCGAGCACGTCCTGCGGATCCTCGAGCACCAGCTCGGCGCGTCCGCCGTCAAACAGTGCGCGGAAGGTCTCGCCGAAGCTGTTGTTGATGCGGCGGAACTGCTCGCGGAAGCGCTCTGCCATTTTGCCGGTCAGCTCGGCGATCAGCTTTTCGAGCTCGGCCTTGGATTTCTCCACGTCCGTGATTTGCCCGTTCATGAATTCATAGCGCGCGGAGACCTCTTTGTATTCCTCCACGGCGCCGACGTTGACGGAGCCCAGCGCGCGGATCTTGCCGCGGATCTCCTGCAGCGTGCGCTGCGATTTCGGAATATCCTCCAGCGTGATATTCAGCGCGATCGCCTCGCGCAGGGTGAGCTGGTATTCGTCATAGAGCTTGTTCTGCGCGGTTTCCAGCTCGCGCTGCATCGCGTCGCGCCGCTCTTCCAGCCGGGCCAGCTCGCCGCTCAGGCGCTCTTTCTCGGCCGCAACGCCGCGTTCTTCGCCGCGCAGGGCCGTGCTTTCCGCCTCCCGCTGTTCCCTTGCGTCGGTCAGCGCCGCGATCCTGCCGCGCAGCGCCTGCGCCTGGGCGCGTTTGCCGGCGGCTTCGGCGGTCAGGGCGGTGATCAGCGCCGACAGCTCCTCGTTCTTCTGACGGAAGCCGGCGATCTCCGCTTCCATGCGGTCCGCGCGTTCCGAATAGCTTTCTGTCAGGCGGCGGTTGGTTTCGATGATTTCGTTGTTGGCCTCAATCTCTTTTTTCAGCGCCACGATCTCCAGATTCAGCGCCGTGTGGATCTCGTTGGAGCGTTCGGTCAGCTTCGCCACGGAAGCGAGCTCTTCATTCTGCGCGGCGAGCGCCGTTTCCGCCTGCGCCTGTTCCTTGCGGATGGCTTCGATGCGTTCCTCCGCCACGCGGCCGACGAGCGTCATCTGCTCGATCTTTTCCTGTGCGCGGCGTTTTTCGTCAGCAAATTCTTCCAGCTGCGCGCGCACCGCGTCGCGCCGGTCATGGATGCGGCCGGCCTCGGCCTCGGCGCGGATGATCTCCTCCTGCGCCTTGAGCAGCTCGGCGTTGACCGCGTCGAGCGTGGCCTGCACCTGCGCGAGCTCTTCGGAAATGCTCTTGTGCTGCGTCTGCTTCTGCGCCAGCGTTTTTTCGAGGGCGGCCACGGATGTTTTCAGCGCCTCGATCTCCGTCATGCGGCTCAGGAAGCCGACCCCCGCGCCGCGGGAGCCGCCGGTCATGGAGCCGCCGGCGTTGACCAGCTGCCCGTCCAGCGTGACGATGCGGAAGCGGTAGCCGTATTTCTTCGCGATGGCGATCGCGTCGTCGATCGTTTCCGCCACGGCCGTGCGGCCGAGCAGAGAGCCGATGATCGCGTCATAGGCGGCGTCGCAAGCGACCAGATCGGCCGCCATGTCGATGTAGCCCGCGCAGTTTTCAAGCCCCTTTTCCGTAAACGGCCGGGCAGTGACGGAGGTGAGGGGGAGGAAGGTCGCGCGCCCTGCCCGTTGCTCCTTCAGGAACAGGATCGCGCGTTTGGCGGCGTTTTCATCTTCGGTCACGACGTTCTGCAGCGCCGCGCCGAGCGCGGTCTCAATGGCGACGGCGTATTCGGCCGGCACGGAGATCAGCTGTGACACGGTGCCACGGATGCCGCGCAGGGTGCCGCGCTTGGCTTCGCGGATCACCTTCTGCACGCTGCCGGCGTAGCCGTCGAGGTTCTTTTCCAGATCGTCCAGCATTTTGATGCGGGCGTTCTTCTGATAGATATCTAAATGGATGGATTCGATTTCTTTACGAAGGGTTTCGGCCTTGCCGCTGCGGGAATCGAGGAGCATACGGTAGCCGTCCATGGAGTTTTCATGGCCGTCTGCGGCGTCGCGCAGCGATTTGAGGGCGGCGTCCGCATCCGCGTGTTCCCGCTCGATCGCGTCCAGCGCGGTCTGCCGCTGCCCGGCGCCGGCGTCGATCTCCGCCACGCGCGCGGCGAGCGCTTCGGCCGTGGAGGCCGCGGTGGAGGCGCGCACGCGCTCGTCCGCCAGCTTCAGGGCCAGCGCGGTCATCGTCTCATTGATCTCCCGCAGCTTCTCGCTGCCTGCGCTGCTCTGGCCGAGCAGGGCGTTCAGCTGCTCGAGCGCTTCCTGCGCTTCGGCAGTCTTTGCGTCGATCGTCGCTTCCTTGCCGGCGTTTTCCGCCTGCGCGGCGCGGATCTGCTCCTCCAGCGTCTGCACAGAACGCGTGCCGTCGCCCATATCGCCGCTGATGCGTTCGATCGTGGCGTTGTTGTGCGCGATGGAGTTCTGCTCCACGGCAATGCGTCCGTCGAGGACGGCGGCTTCTTCTTCCAGCGCGGCGATGGTCTGCCGCAGCTGCTCCGCCTCGGCGGTCAGCCCGTGCGCCTGCTCGATGGCGGCGTCGATCTCTTCGTTCAGCGCGGACAGCCGGGCTTCCGACTGCGCATACTGCGCGGCGGCGATGGAGAGCTTGCGCTCCTGCTCCCGCAGACCGGCCTTGGATTTCTCGATCGTGTGCAGCCACAGACCGATCTCGAGCGTCTTTTTTTCAGAGGAGAGCGCCAGGAACTTCTGCGCCTTTTCACTCTGTGTTTTCAGCGGACCGATGCGGCCTTCCAGCTCCGCAAGGATATCCCGCAGACGCACGAGGTTTTCCTCCGCCTGCGCCAGGCGTCGGTTCGCGTCGGTGCGCCGATAGCGCAGATGGGAAATGCCGGCAGCCTCCTCCAGCATGTCGCGCCGCTGGGTGGAGCGGGCGGAAACCAGGTCGGCGATCCTGCCCTGCGAGACCATGGAATAGCCGTCGCGCCCGAGGCCGGTATCCATAAACAGCTCGTGAATATCACGCAGACGGCATTCCTCGCCGTTGATGCGGTATTCGCTTTCGCCCGAGCGATAGAAGCGCCGGGTCACAGCCACCTCATCGCGGTCGCAGTCATGCAGACTGCGGTCAGTGTTGTCCAGCCGCAGGGTCACCTCGGCGTAGCCGAGCGCCTTGCGCAGGCTCGTGCCGCCGAAAATGACGTCCTCCATGCGGGAGCCGCGCAGGCTTTTGGTCGATTGCTCGCCCAGCACCCAGCGCACCGCATCGGAAATATTGCTTTTGCCAGAGCCGTTCGGACCGACGACGGCAGTGATGCCCTTGCCGAAGGAGAGAACGGTCTTGTCCGGGAAGGACTTGAAGCCCTGCATTTCAAGTGCTTTTAAAATCATATCGTCTTCCTCAATCTTTCAGGTTGCGGATATATGGATCTCATAAGGCGCCAGCCCGTCCCGCGCGCAGACGGTGCAGCGATAGCCCTCGGCAGCAAGCGCGGTCAGATTGCATCGCCGCTGGCCGGTCATTTTGGAGCGCGACGTCGGCGCGACGGTCAGCGTGTAGCTTCCGGCGGGCCTGCCCGCCAGCAGCGCGCGCGCACGATCCAGAAGGATGCGGCTTTCCGCCAGCTCCCGCAGCGCCGGGTGATAGGCGCCGCCGATCCGTTTTGCTTCCACGTCGCGGCTTGCATGCAGTCCGACGCGGATCACGCGGATCCCCGCCGCCTCAAACAGCGGCAGCAGCTTTGCGCACAGCGCCACGGCGTCTGCGAGCGTCTGCGGCTGAAAAGCCCCCGCCTGCATCCGTTCCGCCAGCGGTGTGCCCGCGAGCACGACGGTGGGATAGATGCGCACGGTATCCGGCCGCAGCGCGCAGATGGCCTGCGCGGTCGCGAGGCTGTCCGTATCGGTCGAGCCGTAAAGCCCCGTCATCATCTGCAGCCCGGTCTCAAATCCGAAGGTCCGCAGCATTGCATGCGCCGCAGCGGTCTGCGCCGCCGTGTGGCCGCGGCGATTCAGCGCCAGCACGCGGTCGTCCATGCTCTGCGCGCCGAGTTCCACAGCGGTGACGCCGTATCGCCGCAGCAGCGCGCAGGTTTCCGGATCGATCCCGTCCGGGCGGGTGGAGATGCGGATGCCGCGGAAGCATCCGTCTTTAATATAGGAATGCGCCGCTTCCAGCAGGGCGATCTGTTCCGCCTGCGGAAGCAGCGTAAAGCTGCCGCCGAAAAAGGCAATCTCTCCGTCTGCGGCCGCGCCGGCAGGCAGACTTGCCAACGCAGTCTGCGCCGCTTCATGCACCGCCGCAGGGGTCAGCGGCGTCATCTGACCGGAGATCGTTCGCTGATCGCAAAAGCTGCACTGATGCGGGCAGCCCGCGTGCGGCGCGAACAGCGCGACGTTGATATGTTTCATTGAATGCCCATGAGCGCGAGCGCTTCCTTCGCGGCCTGCTGCT
>JAFWCS010000381.1 GCA_017534365.1 Clostridia bacterium
TGCTCTCGCTGTAGCGGAAGGTGATGTTGTTCAGCTCGATCGCGCCGGAAAGGCGGGTGATCACGTGCTTCTCCTCAGACACCTCCGGCGTCGCTTCAAGGATCGGCCGGATCAGCTCGAGGCCGGGCTTGATCTGCGAGATTTCCGAGGAGGTGCTGATCAGCGTCATGAACGCGCCGCTGACCATGCCGTAAGCCACGCTGAAGGCCATGAACTGCGACACTTCGACGCCGGTGCGCGAAGCGAAATAATAGATCATCGCCGTTCCGAGCGTATTGACCGCCAGAATGATGGCGTTGACGAGCTTGACCACGGTCTGGGGATTGTATTTCTTCTCGGCGGTCTGCTTATAGGCCTTCGCCCATTTGGAAAAGCTGCGTTTTTCCGCGCCGGAAAGCTTGATCTTCTGAATGCCGGAGATCAGGGAATACACCAGACCGCTCTCCTTGCTCTCGGCATCCATCATCTGCTTGAAATTCTGCATCTGCAGCGAGGAGACGACCAGGAAGATCGCCAGCGTCACCAGGATCACGATGAGCGCGGGCACCATCAACGCCGGCGCGTAGTTGAAGATCTGAAACACGTAAGCGATCGAAAACAGCGCGGTCAGCCCGCCGGAGACGAGGATCGACGAAACGGAGGTGCAGAGCATTTTGATATGCACCAGACGGTTTGACAGATCGCCGGAGCTGAACTGCTTGAAGAAGGCGGCGGGCAGCGAAAGCAGCCGCATCATCGAGGCCGCCTCCACGGCGACGCTCATTTTGGTGTTGATCCGCGTGGTCACCAGCGTTTTGACCACGTTCATCAGCAGCTGCGAAACGGACACGCCGATCAGCAGCGTGAACGCCGCGAGGAAGACGTTCATCTCGCCCACGTCAAGCACCTGCCCGTAGATCAGGCTGTTCGCATAGGTCAGAAGCGTGCCGATGAGCGTGGCCGCCAGCGAAGCGAGCACGGTCAGCAGCCAGTCGAACGCGGTGACGGTGTCGGCAAAATAGCGGAAGAGATCCTTCGCGGTCATCGCGCGCTGCGGGAAGTGTTTATAGAAGCACAGCGCCTCGTCGCAGATCTGCGCGCAGTTCTTTTTGGTCACGCGCACGGTCTTGCCGGTCTCGGCGTTGAAATAGGTGTAGCCGGAGATCCTGCCGGGGATCAGCGCGATCACCGCGCCGTCGACCGTCGTGGCAAGCAGCGGGCCGAAGCCGTTGCGATACCAGGCGCCGTCCAGCTTCACCTCGCGGCGCATGATGCCGGTCGGGCGCAGCAGATAATCCAGCTGATCGCTGACGTCCCTGACGTTGGACGGCAGCTCCTGCGGCGCGATATGGTAATAGCTCAGGATCTCAAAAATCGCGTTCTTCGCCTGCCGACTCTGATCCTTCAGGATATCCGCAAGGGCGCGTTTGCCCATGACGACGCCGGACATTTCGAGAAATGATTCGGAAAATACGTCGTTGTCGTTTTCCAGCCGTTCCTTGATTTGATCGTCAAAGATTCCCATATCGTCACCTCCTTATTCACTCGTGATCAGCTGGGCATACAGCGCGCCGTTCTCCATCAGCTGCGCGTGCGTGCCGCGTTCCACGACCTTGCCGCTGTCCATAACGATGATCTCGTCGCAGTCGCGGATCGTCGAGAGCCGGTGCGCGATCACGATGCAGGTGATGCCGCGGTCCCGGATCGACTGCACGACGTCATATTCCGTTTTGGCGTCGAGCGCGGAGGTCGCCTCGTCCATAATGATGATCGTGGGATCCTGCGCGAGCACGCGGGCGATCTCAAGCCGCTGCCGCTGGCCGCCGGAGAAATCCTTGCCGCCCTCGAGAATGCGGTACTGATAGCCGCCGCTGCGCATCATGATATCGTCGTGGATATGCGCGTCGCGCGCGGCGATGAGCATTTCGAAATCCTCGATCGAGTCATCCCACATTTTAATGTTGTTCGCAATGGTATCTTCAAAGAGAATGATATCCTGATCAACCATGGCGACCGAGCCGATGCGCACGGAACGCCGGATCTCATCCATCGGCTTGCCGTCAAACAGGATTTCGGCCTCCCACGGCTTATAAAGGCCGGAGATCAGCTTGGCGAGCGTCGATTTGCCGCAGCCGGAGCCGCCGACGAA
>JAFWCS010000382.1 GCA_017534365.1 Clostridia bacterium
ATATACAGTCCATCACTGTATATGCAGCTTGCGACGATCCGGAAAAGCGCAGGCAGTTTTCTGCGCTGTTGCAATCCTCGCTCGGAGGTCCGGCAACGATTCAATGGGATGAAATGAATGAAGCATTGGAATGAACGATTGCGCGCCGCCTGCAAACGGGCGGCGGAGTATTGCAGGCAGAACCGTCGGCTGGCATTGACCGCGCTCCTGCTGCTGATCGGTATGCTCGCGCTGCTCATCAGCGCAGCGCAGCCGGAGAAACAGGCGGCTTCCGACAAGCAGAGCAAAACAACGATCTCCAACGAAGCCTATGCGCAGTCGGTGGAAAACCGTTTGACAGGCCTGCTTTCCGTTATGGAGGGCGTGGGCAGTGTGCGCGTGATGGTGACGGTTGAGAGCGGGAGCGAGCACTATTATTTATCAGACAGAGACAGCGGGCAGGCGTCGGATGCCGGCGGGCGATCCAGCGCCGATCTGCGGGAGGATCACGTTATCGTGCGCAGCGGGAGTGAGGAGCAGGGGATTCTTGTGAAGGTCTCCGAACCGCAGATTCGAGGCGTCGCCGTGGTCTGCAGCGGCGGCGATGATCCGGCGGTGCAAGCGCGCGTCATTGACGCCGTGACCGCGCTGCTGCATTTGAGCAGCGCGCATGTGAGCGTTGCGAAAATGGATAACTGACAGCGGTGACGCTGTATAAATATACATCATTTAAAAGGGGGATTTGCCATGATCATTAAAAAACGTCAGCTCTTGATGGCAACGCTGGTGCTTGCCCTGGCCGCAGCCGTCTTCGTCAACTGGTATTATACCCGACCGGCTGCGACTTCTGTGGCGAATGCCGAAACGAAAGCACAGTCGCGCAGGAAACGGAGAAGGATTATTTTGCAGCCGCCCGGCTGCGGCGGCGAACCGCGCACGATGAAGCGGCGGAAACGCTGAATGATATCATCAAGGATGCAGATGCAGATCCGAATGCCGTCAAGTCCGCGTCCGCGAAGCTGGAGGACCTTGCTGAAACGCCGGTGCTGGAGGGCGATCCCGAAAACATGATCACCGCGAAGCCGGACTGTGACTGCCTCGCGATCCTGAACGGCGATCAGGCGGAGGTCATCGCGCCGTCAGTAATTAAAGAAAACAAATTAAATAAAATAAATTAAAAATATATTGTAACTTTCGCGCAAAGATGATATAATAACAAATAATCGTAAATTTGCGCGGAGGCTGCTATGACCAGAAAAGAAGAACGCGAGCAGGCGTTTATCCTGCTTTTTGAAAAATCCTTTCATCCCGACAGCGAATTGGAGAGCATGTATGCGCTCGCGCTGGAGGATGCCGTGATCGGTGAGAGTGACTTTGCGAAACAGCTGTTTTTCCGCACGTGGGAAGCGCATGAGGCGATTGACGCCTGCATTGAGCGCAACGCCCTGAACTGGAAGATTCAGCGGATCTCCAAGGTCGCCCTTGCCGTTTTGCGTTTGGCAGTCTGTGAGATCCTGTATTTCGATGAGATCCCGGAGAAGGTTTCCGTCAATGAAGCGGTGGAGCTGAGCAAAAAATACGGCGCGAGTGAGGATTCTGTATTTGTGAACGGGGTGCTCGGCGCCGTGCTGCGGAGCCGCGCGGAATGAGCACGCTCGGGATCGACACCAGCAATTACACGACCTCCTGCGCGATGTTCGGGCCGGATGGATTTCGCCATGAACGGCGGCTTTTGCCTGTGAAGCCCGGCGAGCGCGGGATCCGGCAGAGCGACGCGGTGTTTCATCACACGCAGCAGCTGCCGCCGCTGATGGAATCGCTGATGGCTGAAAAGCAGGAGCCGATCGAAGCGGTCGGCGCTTCCGCAAGGCCCCGGGACGTCGAGGGCTCTTATATGCCCTGTTTCACCGTCGGCAGCGGCGCGGCGCGTTTGCTTGCGGCTGCGCTCGGTGTGCCGCTTTATCTGTTTTCGCATCAGGCCGGTCATCTCGCAGCGGCGCTGGTTTCCGCCGAGCGTCGGGATCTGCTGCATCGGCCGTTTCTTGCTTTTCACGTTTCGGGCGGTACTACGGAAGCGCTGTTCGTTCGCCCGGATCCGGACACTGTATTTTCCTGCGAACTTCTCGGCGCGACGGAGGATCTGAACGCCGGGCAGGCGATCGACCGCACCGGCGTGCGCCTCGGCCTGCAGTTTCCGTGCGGTCCGGCGCTGGAACAGCTGGCCGCGCAGAGCGCGCGCACATTCCGCCCGAAGGTCTGCGTTCGAGATTGCAGCTGCAGCCTTTCCGGGCTCGAGAATCAATGCGCCGCGATGCTTGAACGCGGAGAGTTTGCCGCCGATATCGCGAAGTATTGTCTGTCTTATATCGCGGAAACCCTGACGCGCATGACTGCGCAGGCTGTTGAAGCGTCCGGCGAGCTGCCGCTGCTGTTTGCCGGCGGTGTGATGTCAAATCAAATGATCCGATCTTGCATTTTGAATCGATTCGCTGCGGATTTCGCTTCGCCCGCGCTCTCCTGTGACAATGCCGTCGGCGTTTCCGCGCTGACCTTCTGGAAGAAAGAAGGTGCGGTATGAGCGGCGTCGTGCTGACGGTTTCGCAGCTGAACCGCTATGCGAAATCCCTGCTGGACGGCGACGCGCGTCTGCAGTCCGTATTCGTGCAGGGCGAGATCTCAAATTTTACCAATCATTATCGCACCGGGCATTATTATATGACGATCAAGGACGAAGCCGCGTCGATCCGCGCGGTGATGTTCAAGAGCGCCAACGCCCGGCTGCGGTTCCTGCCCGAAAACGCGATGCGCGTGATTATTCGCGGGCGCGTGAGCATTTTTGAGCGTGACGGGCAGTATCAGCTTTATATTGACGACATGCAGCCCGACGGTGCGGGCGCGCTGAGCCTTGCGTTTGAGCAGCTGAAACAGAAATTGAGCGCGGAGGGATTGTTTGCGCAGGAGCGCAAGCGGCAGATCCCTGCCATGCCGGCGCGCGTGGGCGTTGTGACGTCGCCGACCGGCGCCGCGATCCATGATATCATGCAAGTGATTTCCCGCAGATTCCCGCTCACGGAGCTGGTGCTTTGCCCGGTTGCCGTGCAGGGCGCGTCCGCTGCGCCGCAGATCGCGGCCGGGATCGCCCGTATGAATGCGCTGCAGGCGGCCGACGTGCTTATCGTCGGGCGCGGCGGCGGATCCGTTGAGGATTTATGGGCGTTCAATACCGAAGAAGTCGCGCGTGCCGTTGCCGCCAGCGAGATCCCCGTGATCTCCGCGGTCGGGCATGAAACGGACGTCACGATCTGCGATCTGGCTGCGGATCTTCGCGCGCCGACGCCCTCGGCTGCCGCCGAGCTTGCCGTGCCGGATCAGACGGAGCTGCGCGCGCTGCTGGCCGGGCAGACGCTTCGGCTGCGGAAAGCTGTGACCGACCGGACGGATCAGATGCGCAGTGCCTTGCAGCTGCTTGGCCTGCGGCTGGAACGCACCGGACCGCAGCGGCAGCTGGATGATCTGCGCGTGCGCTGCGACAGAGCCGTGATGGCACTGGACGCCGCTGCTGCGGCAGGCTTATCTTCGAAACAGACGCGCCTAGCCGCGCTCTGCGCAAAGCTGGACGCGATGCGTCCGCTGCGGATCCTTTCGAGCGGCTACAGCATCGCGCAAAAAGACGGCGTGATCCTCACCGATGCGCATACGCTTGCGCCCGGCGACCGCGTGACGGTGCAGCTGAGCAAGGGCGGATTCGCCTGTGAAGTGACTGAAATAAAGGATGAGATCAAATGGAACAGCTGAATTATGAAGCCGCCGTGCAGCGGCTTGAAGCGATTGTGCAAAAACTGGAAGGCGGCAATCTGCCGCTGGAAGAAATGATGGCGCTTTATGAAGAAGGCTCCGCGCTGGCGATCGGCTGCGCCAGGCAGCTTGACGCCGCGCAGCTCAGGATCACCGAGCTTGCCGAAAAAGGGGGGCAGACGCCGGATGCCTGACACGCGGATGGCTGCGTATGCGGCCATGATCAAGGAAGCGCTGGACAAGATCTTTCCCACCGTGACCTTCACCAATGCGGAGATCGACGCGCTGCGTGCGGAGGTCGGAGCGACAGCGCTTAGATGGACAATGGGGACGGATGCGGATTCCTTCGGCCGGCGGGAAATGCTCAGTGCCATGGGATATTCCATTGCAAACGGCGGCAAGCGGATCCGTCCGATCCTGACGCTGGAATTCTGCCGCCTGTGCGGCGGTGATCCGCAGGCGGCGCTGCCGTTTGCGCTGGCTGTTGAAATGGTGCACACCTATTCGCTGATCCATGACGATCTGCCGTGCATGGATGACGACGACCTGCGCCGCGGCAAACCGTCGAACCACGTTGTGTTCGGCGAGGCGAATGCGCTGCTCGCCGGCGACGCGCTGCTGACGCTGGCGTTTGAAACCGCGCTTTCTTCCGATCGCGATCCGGCGGTGAAAGCGGAAGCTGCGCTGCTGCTTGCGCGCGCGGCCGGCTACGAAGGGATGATCGCCGGGCAGGTGATGGATCTGCGCAACGAAGGCCGGTCGGCGACGCTGGAGGAAGTGGCTGCGACGGATCGCCGCAAAACCGGCGCGCTGATCTGCGCAGCCTGCGAGATCGGCTGCGTTGCCGGGGGCGGTTCTTCCGCGCAGCGGGCCGCTGCCCGCGATTATGCGCAGGCGCTCGGGCTGGCGTTTCAGATCGTGGATGATATCCTCGACGTGACCGGTGACGCCGCGACCCTCGGCAAGCCCATCGGCAGCGACGCCGCGAATCAGAAATCAACTTACGTCTCTCTGCTCGGCCTCGCGCGATCCCGGGCGATGGTCGACGATCTGACGCTGCAGGCGGAGGATGCTTTAAAAATTTTCGGAAGTGAGAGTGAATTTCTCGTTGCGCTGGCAAGGCGCCTGGCGGCGAGAACGAATTGATATGGATGCTTCGATTTTATCAACGATCCGGCAGCCATCGGATGTCAAACGACTGCCGGAGGAGGCTTTTGAGCCGCTTTGCGCCGAGATCCGGGAGAAGCTGATCGAAACCGTTTCCCGCAACGGCGGGCATCTGGCCTCCAATCTGGGCACGGTCGAGCTGACACTTGCGCTGTTCAAATGCTTTAACCCGCCGGAGGATATGATCGTCTGGGATGTGGGGCATCAGGCCTATACGCAAAAGCTTCTGACCGGCCGCGCCGAACGCTTTGGTTCGCTGCGCACCGAGGACGGGATTTCCGGCTTCTTGCGGCCCGACGAAAGCGTTTATGACAGCTTTTATGAAGGCCATGCCGGCGTTTCCGTTTCGCAGGCGGCAGGCGTTGCCGCCGCAAATCAGCTTAAGGGCAGCAAGAATTTCTCTGTCGCGGTGATCGGCGACGGCGCGTTCGGCAACGGGATGGTGTATGAGGCGCTCAATCACGCCGGCGGCAGCAAGCTGCGTCTGATCGTCATTCTGAACGAGAACGAAATGTCGATCTCGCAGAACGTCGGCTCCATGGCGAAATATCTGGCCACCGTGCGCGCGAAGCCGAAATACTACCGGCTGAAAGCCGGCACGGAAAAGGCGCTCAATAAGATCCCGCTGATCGGCAGGCGCCTGTCCAATCACGTTTTCAAGCTGAAATCCGCGCTCAAAAACATGATGTATTCCAGTTCTTTTTTTGAGTATCTCGGATTCAAATACATCGGCCCGATCGACGGGCACAATATACCGCTGC
>JAFWCS010000383.1 GCA_017534365.1 Clostridia bacterium
ATCAGGCATAAAATAAAAATGAAAAAGGAGACGATTCCGATGAAAAAAGCTCTTGCAATCCTCCTGGCGCTCATGGCGGCGCTTTCCGTCCTGACGCTGACGGCGTATGCGACGCGCCTGCCGCAGCAGACGGGCTTCCAGACCTGCACCGATCCGTCGGACATGCTCAATTTCGTGCTCAACGACGCCGACAAATGCCCGCCGATCCGCATCGTCGAGGCGAAGCTCAAGGAGGACGGCCGCTCGAAGTGGGTCTATCTGCTCGGCCTTGTGGGCACGGATACCGTCAAGGGGCAGGTCAACAATCTGGACGCCTGCTTCAAGAGCGCGTTCAATAAAGACAACGACTATCTGCAGCTGGTCAAAGCGACGCTCTTTGACGTCGTGCCCAGAGGCAGCACGCTCGTGATCGCCGGCCACAGCCTGGGCGGCATGGTCGCGCAGCAGCTGATCGCCGACCCCGAGGTCAAGGCGGCCTACGTGATCCGCGGCACGGTGACTGCCGGCTCCCCGCTGATCCTCGTCAAGGCGGAGCAGGAGGGCAGCCTGCACCGCATGGTGGATCGATTCGACATCATTCCCTTCCTGAGCGCGGCAACGCTCGTGAACTTCCGCGCGCAGTATAACGACTGCGCCCGGGAGGACGGCGGCTGGTTCTTCAAGCCGGACGAAGCGCACAACATCTCCTACCGCACGAAATCCGAATGGAAGGATTACGATATCTTCGGCGTCAAGGGCGGCGAAGCGAGCCTGACCTTTGATTATGCGGATATTCTGATCTTCGGCGGCCCCGAGGGCTGACCAATAGAAACCGACAGGGCGTGTTGCAAAATGCAAATGCAACACGCCCGTTTCAATGCGAAAAATACGCACCGTAGGGCACGCATACATGCGTGCCTCACAACACGCAAAAACCGCCGGCGTCGCCGGAAACCCGTGCGCTTTTTTGCGGGGTGCGGGTCGCCGGTGGCGACCTCTGCCGCAGGCAGAAGCACCGACCGACGCGGCAGCGGAGACCCGAATACTATTCGCCCCTACCGTGCGACGCCGCCGGCTACTGTGTAGGGGCGATTATTATGAGCGAAGCGAATAACAAGGTTCTGCCGCGCAGCGGCAGGTTCTTATCAATCGCCCGTTTTTCAAATCCCGCCACGCACCCACGGTGAAGCACCAGAACCTCTTAAAAACAGCGGCATGAGCAAAAAGAGCGTGCGGCAAAATGCACAGTCTAAAATCTGCTTGCATTTTGCAACACGCCCTGTTTCGTCACGGAAAGTTTACAGGTTGCACCCGTTCATTGACTTGATTTTTTCGACGTTGTGTGCTAGTATTTGAACTATGATGAAACAGATGAAACAAAAAATGAAGCTCCGCTGGCTGCCGCTGCTCCTGCTTGCCGCGCTGCTGAGCGGCTGCGCGGTGCGCGGCGGATCACCGCCGGCGCTCTCTGCGGCGCCCCCGACGGAGACGACCGAGGCCACCGTGCGCATCACCTTCCCCGAAGGGTCCACGGTCGTGCAGATGGCGGAGAAGCTGGAGGCAAACGGCGTGTGCGCTGCGGCGGAGTTCCTCGCGGCCGCACGGGATCCCGCGGCGCTCGAGGCGCAGGGCTTCGGCGTTGACAATGCGGCGGAGCGCCCCTTTGTCTGCGAGGGCTATGTGTTCCCGGACACCTACGATTTCTATCGCGGAGAGGATGCCGCCGATTTCGCCGAGGCGGCGACGCTGGAGCAGACTGCGGCACTTCTCTGGAACGGCGCGGCAACGCTCTTCTCAAGCACAGGATCCGGAAGTGCGCCGCCCTCGATTCAGGCTGCGTTC
>JAFWCS010000043.1 GCA_017534365.1 Clostridia bacterium
CCGGCTGCTTCAAAGGTTTCGATGATCTCACGCAGCCGGAAAATATCGGCGCACATGAGGGAGGGAGAAATCGCGGCAGGTATCATTCAGCAGGTTCCTTTCCGGGCGGCTGCGTGTTTGCGGCCGCTTTTTTCATTTGGCTGCGGCGGATCAGCGTGCCCAGACCCAGACCGGCAGCGCCGAGGGCGGCGCCGACCGGCAGCGCGCCGAAATTCGGCCAGCGGAACACGTGAAACGCCGTCATATTCGCGACGGTGTAGGTGGAATAGGGCACGAGCATGAACATCACGCCGAAAAACAGGATCCACAGCCATTTCCACTTGCCGAAGGCGTCCGTTTTGCCCATGAGCAGGGCGATGACGAAGGTCGTGATCGGCATGAGCAGCCAGACGAAGATCAGGCCGTAGCCCATCGCGTCGCCGGGGTCGGTGGCCAGCCAGAAGAAGAGGACGGAGAACGCCCAGATCACAAGATAGGCGACGATCAGGATCACGTTCGTCTGCTTCTTTTTGCTCTTGACCACATTCGTGCTTTCTTCCAGATAATCGAGATAGGTTGGCTTTGCGTTCGGTTCTTTCACAGTCGGTTCCTCCTTCAGGAGATGATCGAGACTGACGGCGTAAAGATCGCTCATGCGCACAACGCTCACGATATCGGGATAGGTTTTTTCGGTTTCCCAATTAGAAATAGTCTGCCGGCTCACGCCGAGGGCCTCCGCGGCCTTCTCCTGGCTGAGCCCAGCGTCGTTGCGGGCTCTGCGCAGCTTTGCGCCGATCTCCATGTCGTTCACCTCCGTTCAAATTCGCACCCCGTCGGGTACGGCTCCATTCTGGCAGAAGCGCCGTGATTTGTCTATCGAAACGCTTTGACAGGCGGCGAAAACCGCTGTCAAAATGCTTTGACATCAGTCATCAAAGAAGGATTTGACCTCAATGCCCAGCGCGCCGTGCTTTGCCTGCGCGGCGGCGGAATAGTATTTGTCCATATCGTGCGGATCGGCCGCCTCGCCCGGCGCATAACCGAGTTTTTCCGGCGGCAGCGCTGCATAGAGCGCCGCAAAGGACGGGAAGGGGTGCAGCGCGGTCACCTCGACGTAGCACACGTCCTCCCAGCCGCCGACTTCTTCAAAGCGGATCGCGTCGCCCACGCGGATCGCCTGCCGCTTCTCGTCGCCCAGCCGCAGCTCGATCGTTTTTTCGCCGCGCTCGATCTTCTCAAACGGCGCGGGGGCCAGGTGCATACAGTGGAGCGGACGATTCATCCAGATTCCGGGCGGGCCGTCGATCAGCTCGACCTTCCGGATCTCGCTTTTGAAGAAATTCCAGTTGTCGATTGCAAGGCTCTCTTCCTCGCGACCGATGGCGTCGAAGTTGAATTCGGCGGAATTCTGCACGCACACGCCCTCGAAAACATCGCCGTCCTTCAGCGTGATGCGCACGGTTTTTCCGTCATAATCAAACAGATTCATTTTCATCTCAACGAACGACCGCTCTCAGCGCGTAACGGAAAAACCACGTCAGATCCTGTGTGATCGCGGCGGCGACGCCCTGCCATTTTTCGGCCAGCGCGGTCAGGCGCGCGGGCTGGGCGGCATAGCCGGGCAGCGTGCCGTGATTATCGTTCACGCCGTCGGAATCGCAGCCGAAGCCGTCGAGGATCGGCGCGACCAGCGCGAGCAGGAAGTATTCGCCCGCCGTGACGCCGCCGTAAAGCCGGGACGCCGCTTTGGTCAGCCGGCGGCTGACGCCCTCCCCGCCGAGCAGCTGATTCGCCGCCTTGAAGAAGACCGCGTCGTTGACGCCGGAGAGATCGTCCTGCAGGATCAGCGCGGCCAGCCGCAGCAGCGCCGTGACCTCGGCCGATTCCAGATCAAACGGCTCCTCGCCGGCATAATGCCAGCTGACCAGCTCCGTTGCCAGATCCCAGCCGGTGGCATACGCCGTCTGCGGCAGGTCGATGCCGTAGTCTTTTGCCAGCGCCTGCGCGCTGTTTTCGCCGTAGAGCGGCATGGCCAGCAGCTCCGTCAGGCGGGAAACGGCGGTGTTGACCAGATCATAATAGATCGCGCCCTCGTCGATGCCGAGCTTTTCCATCGAAAGCCCGAGCGCGAGGCGATACTGCACGCCGGCCTTCAGGAAGCCCTTGGCGTAGGCGTTCAGATCGGCCTGCATGGGCGCGAGCTGCGCGTCGGTGTAGCCCTGCACGGCGGCGGTCAGCGCGTCGAGATCCATCGTTCCAAGCGTTTTCGCTTCATATTCGATTGCTTCCGGCGTCAGGGTCAGATAGCGATACTGCAGCGGATACATCGTGAGCGAGGTCGTGGCGAAGTCATAGATCACGTTGCCGCGCGCGCTGATATACTTTGAAGCGTCGCTGCAGTGCTCGTGACCGGTCAGCACCAGATGAATGCCGTGATCGGCGAACTGCGCCGCCGTGGACAGATGGTTGCGCACGATGAAATTATGGCTGAGCACGCGCTGCAGCGGCATATGATCGAGCAGGTTGTGGTGCATCATCAGCAGCGGGAAGCGCCCGTCGGCAAGGGCCTTGTCCGCCTGATCGCAGACCCAGCGCACGCGGTCGGCGGTCATGCCGTCCTCGGTGGAAACGGTCGGGTCGCAGGAATCCGCCGCGATCAGCCGGTAAGCGTCGCCGAGATCGGCGGTGTAGCTGCAGGTGCCGGGCAGGGTCTCCAGCGCGTGGTCATAGCCGAAGTCCGCGTAGATCTCCAGGAAGGACTCCACCGTCGTCGCGGAATCGCCGGCGCCGAGATCGTGGTTGCCGTCGATGACAAAGACCTCCTTGCCGCTCTCCGCTTCGAAGCGGCGCAGCTTCTCGGCCACGTCCAGATGCTCCTGCGCGATGCTGCGGCCGTTGTCGGCCAGATCGC
>JAFWCS010000384.1 GCA_017534365.1 Clostridia bacterium
AGTCCAGCGTGCAGTCCGCTTCCGGACATTCCGCAAGCAGGCGGGCAACAATTTCCTGAATCTGTTCTTTTGTCCTCATAGCTGACGTTCTTCCGCGCTTCAGAAGCTGATGCTTGTATCCGTCATGGAAATAATGCGGGCAAGGGATTCCACCCTCATTCCTTCCGCACGGAGATGATCACCGCCGCCCTGGAAAACTTTTTCCACGGCGATGCCTGCGCCGACGACTTCCGCTCCCGCAAGGCGGCACAGCTGCCGCAGCCCGATCAGCGAGCCGCGCATCTCCCCTTTCTTGAAATCCACGGGGATATACAGCCCGCCGGCCGTGCGGTCCATGGCGAGCACGACGTCGCAGTCCCGCAGCACGAGCCCCTCGGTCCGGCACTGCTTGCGGGCGGCGAGCGTCACGTCCTCGGGCGTCGCATCCCGCGGGAGCGACACGCGCGGCGCCTTGGCCGGGTAATAGAGCACGCCGGCGGGCGTCACCTTGCCGAACCGCGCCGTGCCGTTCTGCCAGAGCGCAAACAGATAGATCAGCATCTGCAGGTTCAGCCCCTGCATCGCGTCGCTCAGGCGGAAGGGCTTGCCGGAGGATTTGTAATCCACCACGCGCAGATAGGTTTTGCCGTGGATCACGGCGGTGTCCACGCGGTCGACCGCGCCGGAAATGCGCAGCCCGCTTTCACCCGCGCGCAGCACGTAAGCCGGGATCTCCGGCTCCGCGCCGCCGATGCGCAGCTCGAACGCCACCGGCTCGAACGCGCTGTTCTGCAGCTCCTCGATCAGGCGCTCCGCCACGTCGCAGACCGCGCCCTCCAGCTGCCCGTAAAGATATAAGAAGCGGTCCCCCGGCGTTTCCTCGCCGAACATCGCCTTGAGATGCGCCGCCATTTCCGCATGAACGAACGCTTCGAGCGCCGGGCGGTCCAGCGCCGTGAGCGCGTCGCCGCGATAGGTGCGCAGGAGGGATTCCAGCACGGCGTGGATGATGCTGCCGCGCTGCATGGGATCCAGCTCCGCGGGCCGCCGCGGGGCGGCCTTGAGCCCGTAGCTGCAGAAATAGGCGAAGGGGCACTGATGGTATTTTTCCACGCGGGAGGCAGAGATTTGCATCTGACTGCCGAACAGATCCCTGGCCGCCGCCGGGTCATCGATGCGGTAATCTCGCCCGCCGCAGGCGCGGTCCAGCGCCGCAAGCCGCCCCGCATAGGCGGGATCGGCGGAGAAATAAGAAAGGAAGGAGGCGTAGTCGCGGTTCTGCTGCACGCGCAGACGCGCAAGCTGCTCGAAGGCCGGCGACGCGCCCTCCGCGTAATAGAGCGCAGCCTCCTGCGCGGCGTCCTTCTCGCGCACCTGCGGGAACAGGCGTTTGATTTTCAGATAGATTTCCGACGGCGCAAGCGTGTCACCGTTCGCCCCGCGCTCGGGGCAGCTGACGATCAGCTTCTGCGTCGCGCAGCTGCAGGCGCTGTAGGCGATCAGCCGCTCCTCCGCGAGCTGGTATTCGCCGAAGCCGGCCAGCTCCACGCCGACGGCGGCCAGCGCGCGCCGGTCATGGTCGGTCAGCGCCGCGCCGCTTGCGGGCACGGCGGGAAAAACGCCGCTGTTGCACCCGACGATGAACACGACCTTGGGCGCCGCGGTGCGGATGCGGTCCGCCGCGCCGACCGTGATCTCATCCAGTCCCTGGGGCAGACTGCCGACCGTCTGGGCGTCGAGCATGAGCGAAAAGGTCTCAAAGAATTCCTCGGGCGTCACCGTCCGCCCGCGCAGCAGGGTTTCCAGGCTGTCGAGGAGCGCTACGACGACGTTCCACAGGCGGTCCAGCTCCATCGCCGCGCCCGGCTCGCCCTGCGCGATCAGCGCCTCGGCCAGCGCCCGCAGATGGTCCGCGGCCTGCGTGCGCTCGAGCAGCGTCCAGACCGCCGCGGCACAGGCGCTCCCGTCGCCCTCGGCGAGGACCTTGCGCAGCGAAAGCAGCGGGCGCACGATGCGCTCCCGCAGCGTTTCCAGCGCCGCAAGCGCCGCCGTGTCCTCCTCGGTCATCGGACCGAAGCCGCGCGGATTGCGGGTCCAGGGTTTGGTCCACGCGCTGCCGCGCAGCTGCCAGAGGAAGCAGTAGTTTTCAAGGGCCGCGATCTCCTCGGTCGCAAGCCCGGTCAGTTCGGTTTTCAGATAGCGCATCACGCGTTCGGTGTCAAAGCCCTTGGCCGCGATCTCCACCGCGCTCTCGACCAGATTGACCACGGGCGAGGCCGCCACGGGGCGGCGGCTGTCGGCAAAGGCGCCGATGCCGCATTTGCGCAGGGCGCTGTGCAGCGGGGCCTCGTAATCGTCGATGCTGCGCGCGATGATCGCGATCTCTCTGCAGCGCAGCCCCTCCTCGCGGATCAGCTTTTTCGCCGTCGCGGCAACGAACGCGCATTCCGAATCGATATCCGCCGCCTTGCACAGCAGCAGCTCCTCGCAGGGCGCGTCATAAATCGACGGTGCAGGGGCATAGAGATTCTGCTCGAGCGCCGCCAGCGCGGGCGCGACGCCCTGCCGCGCTTCCCCGCTGAGGACGGTCGGCGCCGCCACGGGCACGCCGTTCTGCTTCGCCAGGCGGATCAGCGCGGACGCCGTGCGCTTGGTGTGGGCAAACAGATCCGTTTCGTCGCCCAGATTCCGCAGCCCGTCGCAGCACAGGGTGACGCAGACCTCCCGCGCCTGCCGCAGTATCCCGCCGATCACGCGCAGCTCCTGCGCCGTGAAGCCGCGGAAGCCATCGATCATGACGGTGCGGCCGTGGAAGTAATCGCGGCTGTCCATGCACTCCGCGCAGGCGGTCAGCAGGTCGTCCGGATCAAAGCAGCTGCCGCCCAGCAGGGCGTCGTAGGCGTCGAACACCGTCGCCAGATCCCGCAGCTTCGCCTGCAGCAGCTGCGTTGCCACTTCGCCGGCCGCCGACCGCAGATCCTCCGCGGTCACGGCGCTGCATTTGCATTCCGAGCGCAGGGCCGTGAATTCCCGGATCACCGAGCGCCGCGCCGCATGCTGCCCGTAGAGCTTCAGCCGGTCGCGCACGTTCGCGAGCGCCGTCGCCATCACGGCGGTCTCCGCCGC
>JAFWCS010000385.1 GCA_017534365.1 Clostridia bacterium
ATCTGACAGAAACCCGCAAGGTTCCCCACGGCTTTGCCAGCGCCTGCTTTCTGCCCGCGCTTCTGGATATCACTCAGGTAAAGGCCCCTGCCTGTGCGGACCGCTTTTTCCGCGAGCTGGTGAAATACCACGTCAGCGGGCAACTGAAGGTCGCGCCCGAGCACTGCTCCGCGGCGGTGCTGGATAAAATGGGCAAGCCGCATATCGAAGCTTACATCGAGTTTTCAAAAAAATATTTTGCTCTGACCGATTCCGCCGGCAAGGAACAGTATCTTGTGCCGTATCTCATGTCGTCCCATCCGGGCAGCACGCTGAAGGATGCGGTGGAGCTTGCGCTCTTTTTGAAAAACGCGCATCTGCGTCCGGAGCAGGTGCAGGATTTCTATCCGACGCCCGGCACGGTCTCGACCTGCATGTTTTACACCGGGCTGGATCCCTACACGATGCAAAGCGTCTACGTGGCGAAGGATCCGCATGAAAAAGCCCTGCAGCGTGCGCTGCTGCAGTATTTTGATCCGCAGAAAGCGGCGCTTGTGCGGGAGGCCTTGCGGCGCGCCGGCCGGCAGGATCTGATCGGCTTCGGCGAGCGGTACCTTGTGCGCCCCGCATCGCAGACGACGGAACAGAGAGGGAAACGGAATGAGGCAGTCAAATCGCCCCGACGCGGCGGCACGCAAAAGCAAGGGCCGCAGGGCAAAGGAGATCGTCGGCCTGCCGGAAGATCTCGCAGAAAAAAATAAACGCCGCGCCCGCCGCCGGCTGCTGCTGATTCTCTGCGCCGCCGCAGGTGTTCTGCTGATCCTGCTGCTCATCGGCCTGGGCGCGAAGCACGGCTTCTGGCGGGATCCTTATGAAGGGCTGGAGAATACGATCACCGCGCCGGACGCTTCCGAAAAGAAACCGGTCCTGACCATGCGCGCCATTGACGTCGGCCAGGGGGACTGCACGCTGATCCTCTGCGACGGCTGCAGTATGCTCGTTGACGCCGGAGAACCCGGCTATGAAGCGCGCGTGCTGGACGTTCTGGCGGCCTGCGGCGTGGAAAAGCTGGATTACGTGGTGGCGACGCATCCGCATTCCGATCATATCGGCGGTTTGCCCGCCGTGCTTGACGCGCTTGAGATCGGCCATGTGCTTCTTCCGCGGCTGACCGAGGCGCAGACGCCGACGACCGCATCTTACCGTTCTTTTCTTGACGCGGTCAAACAAAGCGGTGCCGCCGTGCTTGCGTCGGCGCCCGGCGCGCGCTTTCCGCTCGGGTCTGCGGTTGTGACCGTGCTCGGCCCGATCGCGGAATCGGCCGAATCGCTCAATGATATGTCCGTCGTGCTGCGCGTTGATTTCGGCGCCCAGTCGATCCTGCTCACCGGCGATATGGAGGCGGAGGAGGAAGCGACGCTGCTTGAGAATGATCTGCCTTTGCGCGCGACGGTGCTGAAGGTCGGGCATCACGGCTCTTCCTTTTCAACGACCCCGGCCTTTCTGGAAGCTGTTAATCCGAAGATCGCCGTGATCGAATGCGGGGCTGATAACGACTACGGTCACCCGCATGCTCAGCTGCTGGACCGGCTG
>JAFWCS010000386.1 GCA_017534365.1 Clostridia bacterium
GCCCTGCGCGTTTTCGGGGCGCAGATAGATGACGCTCTTGCTGTTGTTGGTCACGCCGCGGAAGGTCTGGAACATCAGGTTGAATTCGCGGATCTCCGTGAAGTTGTGCTTGCCGCAGTGCGGGCAGGGGATGGAATGCGCCTTGATGTATTCAAACATTTCCTGCTTGGTCATGCCGTCGGCGTGCGCGTCGGGATCGAAATCGTCGATCAGGTTGTCCGCGCGGTGACGCATCTTGCATTCCTTGCAGTCCAGCAGCGGATCGGAGAAGCTGGCCACGTGACCGCTCGCTTCCCAGACGCGGGGATGCATGAGAATATCGGCGTCCACTTCATAGCTGTTTTTGCGCTCCTGGATAAAGCGCTTGCGCCAGGTATCCTTGACGTTATTTTTCAGCCGGGCGCCGAGCGGGCCGTAATCCCAGGTGTTGGCCAGACCGCCGTAGATCTCGCTGCCGGCGAAAATGAAGCCTCTGTTTTTGCAGAGCGCAACGATCTTTTCCATGGTTTTTTCGGTGTTGTTCATAGCAGAATCTCCCTCACGGGAACCGTGCGTTTCGCCAGATCCGCAGTCCCCCATGATATATTTTCTATAATGATACTTGAATTATGCCGGAAAGTCAAGGCTTTCGCGGGCAAAAAAGGCAGAAAAATCGGCCGCGCCGGCCGCTTTTTTTGGAGGAATCCACAGCGCGCGGCGGTTGCAAACGGCGCAGGATTGTGGTATAATATCAGATAACTATATTATTTGACGGAGCAAATAGAAAAGGATGATGACGCATGACAAAGATTGATATTTTCTCCGGTTTTCTCGGCGCGGGCAAAACGACGCTGATTAAAAAGCTGATCGCCGACAGCTACAAGGGCGAATCCCTCGTGCTGATCGAGAATGAATTCGGCGAGATCGGCATCGACGGCGGCTTCCTGCAGGATGCCGGCATCAAAATCAACGAAATGAGCAGCGGCTGCATCTGCTGCTCGCTGGTCGGCGACTTCGCGCAGGCGCTCAGGCAGGTGCTCGCAGAGTATGCGCCGGACCGCATTCTGATCGAGCCCTCGGGCGTGGGCAAGCTGTCCGACGTGATCAAGGCCGTGCAGAATCTGCACAGCGACGAAATCGTTCTCAACGCCTTTGCCACGGTCGTGGACGCGGGCAAATGCAAGATGTATATGAAGAATTTCGGCGAGTTTTTCAACGATCAGGTGGAGCACGCCGGCACGGTCATCATGAGCCACGCCGACGTTGTCAGCCCGGAGAAGCTCGCTGCCGCGGTCGAGCTGGTGCGCGAAAAGAACCCGACGGCGGTCATCGTGACCACGCCGATCGCGCTGCTGGACGGCGCGACGCTGCTGGAGGCGGTCGAGCGCAAGGATACGCTCAACGCGGCGATCGAGCACCTGCTTTCCGAGCATGATGACGACGATGACGACGAGCATGAACATCACCACCATCACCATCACGACGACGATGATGATGACGATGAGCACGAACACCATCACCACCATCACCATCATGACGATGACGATGACGACGAGCACGAACATCATCATCACCATCATGACGACGATGACGACGATGACGACGAGCACGAGCATCACCACCATCACGAGCATGGCGAGGGCTGCACCTGCGGCTGCCACGATCATGATCATCACCATCATCACCATGCCGACGAAGTCTTCACCAGCTGGGGGAAAGAAACGACACGCGCCTTCCGCGCGGATGAACTGCGCGGGATGCTGGACGCGCTGGAGCAGGCCGGCGATTACGGCACGGTCCTGCGTGCGAAGGGCATCGTTGCCGGCGAAGACGGCGCCTGGCTGCACTTTGATTATATCCCCGGCGAGGTCGATGTGCGCACCGGCGCGGCCGGCGTCATCGGCCGCCTGTGCGTGATCGGCTCCGATCTGAAAGAGGATGCGATCGCCGCGCTGTTCGGCGTCTGATAAAGGAGAATTATTATGGCACCGAAACAACTGCCTGTTTATATTTTTTCCGGCTTTCTCGAATGCGGCAAGACCACGTTCATTCAGGGAACGCTGGAGGATACCCGCTTCAACGCGGGCGAAAAGACCCTGCTGCTCGTCTGCGAAGAGGGCGAGGTCGAGTATGACCTCAAAAAGCTGCCGGTCGGCAGCCAGGTGACGATCAAAACGCTGGAGGAGCCGGGCGATCTGGATGAGAAGGTCCTTGCGCACTGGGCGCAGGAGAGCGGCTGCGAGCGCGTCATGGTCGAATACAACGGCATGTGGCAGATACAGCTTTTCTATGACGCGATGCCCGACGGCTGGATGCCCTATCAGAACATGCTGTTTGCGGACGGGCGCACCTTCCTCAATTTCAATGCGAATATGCGTTCGCTGGTCGTGGATAAGCTGCGGGACTGTGAAGTCATCATCTTCAACCGCATCCCCATGGAGGCGGACACGATGGAGTTTCATAAAATCGTGCGGGGCGTGAGCCGCCGCTGCGAGATCGTGTATGAATTCGAGGACGGCACGGTCGTGCCGGATGAGATCGAGGATCCGCTGCCGTTTGATATTGACGCGCCGGTGATCGAGATCGAGGATCGCGACTACGCGCTGTTTTATCGGGATCTGACCGAGGAGCCGAAAAAATATAAGGGCAAGACCGTGCGCTTCAAGGGGCAGGCCGCCGTCGACAAACGGTTCCCCGCCCGCACCTGCGCAATGGGCCGCCACATCATGACCTGCTGCGCGGCGGACGTGACCTTCTGCCCGCTGGTCGCGCAGTATGAGAACGGCGTGGCCGTGGTCAACGGCGCGTGGTATGACGTCACCGCCGAAATCGACATCAAATTCTCCCGCCTTTACGGCAAAAAAGGCCCCGTGTTCCTGATCCGGCGGCTGATGATCGCCAACCCGCCGGAGGAGCAGGTGGCAACCTTCTATTGAGGAGCTTAACGTTTTTATGATGGATTTTTTCCGACGCACATGGGTCGAGATCGATCTCGACGCTCTGGATCATAATTTTGAAACGATCCGCGCTTCACTGACGCCCGGCACGAAGATCATGGCCGTCGTCAAGGCGGATGCTTACGGCCACGGCGTGGAGCATACCGTGCGCGCGTTTACCGCCTGCGGCTGCGGCTGGTTTGCCGTTTCCAATCTGGAGGAGGCGCTGCAGGTGCGCACGGTCAATCCGGATTGCGATATCCTGATCCTCGGCTATACGCCGCCCGAATACGTGCAGACCCTTGCCGTGAACAACATCACGCAGGCGGTCTTCAACGGCGAATACGCCGCTTTGCTTTCCGCCGCCGCCGTTGAGAACGGCGTGACGGTCAGCGTGCACGTCAAGGTCGACACCGGCATGACCCAGCTCGGCTTCGTGTTTCATGACAGCGTGGCCGACGCCGCGGCGATCCTTGAGATCGCGCGAGTCTGCCGCCTGCCGGGGCTCTATGCCGAAGGGATTTTCACACATTTTTCCTCCGCTGACGAACCGGACGGCGAAGTGTTCACCCGCCTGCAGTACGATCTCTTCCTGACGCTGATCCGGGCGCTGAAATTCGAGGGGATCACCTTCCGCTACCGCCACTGCTGCAATTCCGCCGCGACGGTGCTCTATCCGGAGATGCATCTGGATCTTGTGCGCCCGGGCATCATCCTTTACGGCCTGCTGCCCGCGCAGTGGATGCGCGGCAAGATCGACCTGCGGCCGGTGATGCGCCTCAAGAGCGTGGTTTCCATGACCAAGACCGTAGAGGCGGATACGCCCGTCAGCTACGGCCGCGCCTACGTGACTGGGGGAGAGACGCGGATCGCCACCGTGCCCATCGGCTATGCCGACGGCTATCCCCGCATGCTGACCGGCAAGGCGCAGATGCGGGTCGGCGGCGTGGACGTGCCCGTCATCGGGCGGATCTGCATGGACCAGTGTATGCTGGATATCAGCGCCGCGGGCGACGTGACCGACGGCATGACGGTGACGGTCTATTCCGACGACCCGGCAAGTCCGCTGTGCGTGGATGCGCTGGCGGCGTCGATCGGCGCGATCAATTACGAGCTGACCTGCGGCGTGAATAAACGCGTGCCGCGGCTTTATACGCGCGGAGATTCCCTTGAAGCCGTTGCGAATTACATGAAATAAAGGAGATTTTTCCATGACGAACGAACAGGAAAAGCTGCTGCTGAAAAGCCAGCAGGGGGAGCTGGACGCCGCGCTGATGTATCGCGCGCTGGCCGCCGTGGTGCAGGATGCGCGGGACGCGGCGGTGTTTCGTCGCCTCGCTGCGGAGGAATCCGGCCACGCGAAGGTGTTTGAAGCGCTGACGCAGTCCTTTCTGATCCCGAAAAAGAAGCTCTCGCTGCTCGTACCGGCGTTGTATCGCACGCTCGGGCGCAAGCGGGTCTATGCCCTGATCGCCGATCAGGAGTATGACGCGGCGAAGAATTACGAAGCGCTTGTTGCCGAGTTTCCGGAAGTGAAAGCGGTGCAGGCGGATGAAACGCGCCACGGCGACATGGTTACCGCGCTGCTGAATATCTGAATCTGATGCGCCGGGGCCGATCTGCGGCCCCGGCGCTGTTATAAGAAAGAGGGGAGCACGATGGCAAAGACCGGTCGGTTCGGCCTGTTGGGTGGCAAGCTCGGGCATTCGCTTTCGCCCGAGATCCACGCGATGCTGGCAACGTATGAATACCGGCTCTATCCCACGGAGCCGGAAGGGCTGGACGCATTTTTCGCGGATCCGGCGCTGGACGGCTTCAACGTAACGATCCCTTACAAAGTGGAGGCCTTTCGCCGCTGCGGTGAACGCTCGCCCGCTGCGGAGCGCATCGGCAGCGTCAATACCGTCGTGCGCCGCGCGGACGGCACGCTGTTCGGCGACAATACGGATTATTTCGGCTTTTTGCAGATGGCGGCGCGGATCGGCTGCGTTTTTCGCGGGAAAAAGGTTGTGATTCTCGGCACGGGCGGCGCCTCCCGCACGGTGCAGGCTGCGGCGGCGGACGGCGGCGCGCGGGCGGTCGTCTGTATCAGCCGCAAAGGCGAGGAAACCTATGAGACGCTGGACCGCCATGCGGATGCGGAAATCGTCGTGAACACCACGCCGGTCGGCATGTATCCGGCAACCGGCGTTTCGCCGGTGGATCTGACGCGCTTCCCGCGCTGCGAAGCCGTGCTGGATCTGATCTATAATCCCGCCCGCACGGCGCTGCTGCAGCAGGCGGCGGCGCTGGGGATCGATCACGTCGGCGGGCTGTATATGCTCGTGGCGCAGGCACTGCGCTCCGCCGAGCAATTCCTCGGCGCGCCGATCCCGCTCACGGAAATCGACCGGATCCATGACAAAATCCTGCGTGATCAGAAAAATATTGTGCTCATCGGTATGCCCGGCTGCGGCAAATCGACCGTGGCGCGGCTGCTCGGCGCGCGCACCGGCCGGCCGGTGGTGGATCTGGACGCCTGCATCGAAGCGCAGGGCACGCCGATCCCGGCGCTGATCGCGCAGCGCGGCGAAGCGGAATTCCGCAGGATCGAAAGCGCGGTGCTGCGGCAATACGCAAAAGAAAAAGGGCAGATCATTGCCACGGGCGGCGGCGCGGTTCTCCTGCCGGAAAACCGGCTGGCGCTGCGGGAAAACTCGACCGTCGTGCTGCTGGATGCGCCGCTCGCGCAGCTGGCAACGGAAGGCAGGCCGCTGTCTGCCGGCGGGCCAGCGCGGCTGCGGGAGCTGCACCAGACCCGCATGCCGCTTTATCTCGAAACGGCGGACGTCACGGTCGCGGTCGCGCACGATCCGCTGCTGACCGTGCAGCGCATCGAGCAGGCGTTGGATTAAAATTGTAGATTTGAAACTGCCCGGCGGGGGAATCCTGCCGGGCAGTTTTCTGTCTTTTTTGCCGCGCGGTCGCATATTTGCGCGCTGCGGCGGCAAACTACAGTTGAAATCTGATCTGCGGAGGAGAAGCGATGGCGGTTTCGGGCAAAGAATATGAACGCATGATGCAGGCGTCCTCGCCGCCGACCTGGCTGCTGCGCAATTTGCTGTGCGCCTTCGTCTCGGGGGGCGCGGTCTGCGCGCTCGGCGAAGGGCTGGGCATGCTCTATGCCGCGCTGGGGGCTGCGCAGGAGACGCGCAGGCTGCTTGTGCCGTGCTCGCTGATCCTGCTCTCCGCGCTGCTCACGGCGCTCGGCGTTTATGACAAGCTTGCGGCCGTCGCCGGCGCAGGTCTGCTCGTGCCGATCACCGGCTTTGCGAACGCCGTTGTTTCGCCTGCCATGGAATTCAGCAGCGAAGGGCGCATTCTCGGCACGGGCGCGCAGATGTTTCGCATTGCCGGCCCTGTCCTCGCTTACGGTACGGCGGCCGCCGCGCTGTACGGCGTGCTCTATGAATTGATCGTGAGGTGATCCTATGCCGGAACGGATCGGCGCGCGCACGCTTCGACTGGACGCCGTGGTGACCGGCGGCGCAGCCGTCGGCGGAAAAACGGAGGCGGAGGGTCCGCTCGGGCGGCAGCTGGATGCGGTCTATCCCGAGGCGGACGCCGGAGAGAAGTCCTGGGAGAAGGCGGAGAGCACGCTGCACGCTGACGCGCTCACCCGCGCGATCGCAAAGGCGGGGCTGACGCCGCAGCAGATCGACCTGCATTTCGGCGGAGATCTGCTGGATCAGTGCATCGGCACGTCCTTCGCCGCCCGGCCGCTCGGCATGCCGCTGGTGGGCCTCTACGGCGCCTGCTCCACGATGGCACTCGCGCTGGCAATGGCCGCGCTGGCGGTGGATTGCGGCGCTGCGCAGGCGGCGGCAGCCTCGACCTCTTCGCATTTCTGCGCGGCGGAGAAGCAGTTTCGCATGCCGCTGGAATACGGCGGTCAGCGCACGCCGACCGCGCAATGGACGGCGACGGCCGCCGGGGCTGCCGTGCTCCGGAAGCAGGGGCGCGGGCCGCATGTGCGCGCGATCAGCATCGGCCGCATCTGCGATTACGGGGTGAAGGATGCGAATAATATGGGCGCCGCCATGGCGCCCGCGGCCTGCGACACGATCGCGGCCTTTCTGCACGATACCGGCACGCAGCCGGCGGATTATGACTGCATTCTGACCGGCGATCTCGGCGCGGTCGGCAGCACGCTGCTGCTACAGCTCGCGCAGAAGGAAGCCGGGCTTGCGCTCGCCTCGGTGCATCGGGACTGCGGGCTGCTGCTTTATGATCTGAAAACGCAGACGAAGGTCGGCGCCGGCGGCTCCGGCTGCTGATGCAGCGCCGTGGTGCTCTGCGCTGATATCCTGCAAAAGCTGGCGGCGGGAACGCTCGCGCGGGTGCTGTTCGTCGACACGGGCGCACTGCTTTCCGGCGTTTCCTCGCTGCAGAATGAAACGGTGCCTGCCATCGCGCACGCCGTATTGCTTGAAAAGGAGTGACGGGAATGGATGCGATCTCAACGATCCTGAAAACAGTGCAGACCGCCGCGAAGGCCATGCGGTTCACGGCAGTGGCGCGCAGCGCGATCTTTGCCTGCGCCACGCTGGTCTGCTGCGCCGCCTGGCGGGCGTGGCGTTCCTGAGGCCGATGAAGCGGGAACGGGTTTCCGCCGAAATGCGTCGGGCGCTGGACGCATTCGGGCGGGTGCAATACCGGACCGGCGGCACGGCGTCCGCCGTCTGGCTGTCTGATAATTATTATTTGCTGGCGCGCACGGCGAAGCAGGCGCTGCATGACTGCCGCAGCCGCGAGCGCGGGGCAGAGGATCCGGCGCTGCTGCCGGATCTTTTTTTGCATTGCCGGAGCATCTGCGCGAACGGCCGGCTGCCGGAGGCGGCTTCGTTTGCGGCTGCATTTCCCGCAGGGCTGACCGCGCTGCAGGCGGAGCTGCTGCCGCTGGCGCTGACCTGCGCATTGCTGGCGGACGCCGCGCGGGGCGTGCGGATGCAGTCCGACGCCGGCGGGGAACTGATCGGCAATGCTGTGCGGTCGCTGCGCAGGCTGGAGGAGCTGGATTTTTCTGCGCTCGCGCAGTCACTCAGCCGAAGCGAACCGTATCTGCGCAAGGATCCGGCAGGGATCTATCCGCTGCTGGACGCCGCAACGGCAGCGGCGTATCGGCGGGCGGTCGCGCGGCTTGCCGCAAGGCGCGGCATTTCGGAGGCGGAAGCGGCAAAGGCCGTGCTGGATGCTGCCGAAAAAACCGGCGCGCACGTCGGCATATTTCTGTTTGCGCGGCGGCATACCCATCGGCAGGGCTGGGCTTGCCTTATGATGGAGCTGCTGCTGCCCGCCGCAGCGGCCTGCGCGATCGGCGTGCTGTCCGGTCAGCCGCGGCTCGGCTGGCTGCTGCTGATCCCGCTGGCAGCGATGCTGCACGATCCCGTGGATGCGGCGTTCCTTCGGCGAAAGCGTCCCCGCAGGCTGCCGCAGCTTGATCGCAGCTGCCGGCTGGTTGCCGAAACGAACGCGCTGATCACGGTTTCCGTCCTGCTGCCTGCGCCTGCGCAGCTGCCGCAGCTGGAGGCGCATCTCGAGCAGCTGTATCTGAGCTGCTGCACCGGGCAGATCCGTCTTTGCTGCCTGGCTGATCTCAAAGAGGCGCCGGCTCCGCAGCTGCCGGAGGATCCGGCGGTGCTGGCGGCGGCGCAGGCAATGATCGCGCGGCTGAATCAAAAATACAGCGGTGGATTTCTGCTGGCTGTGCGCCCGCGCAGCTATTCCAGAACGCAGCGGGCATTTGCGGGCAAAGAACGCAAGCGCGGCGCGCTGACGATGCTTGTCAATGCGATTTACGGGGATGAAAGCGGCTTTCTTCTGCTGGAGGGCGACCGCGCGCAGCTGCGGCAGACACGCTATCTGATCGCGCTGGATGCGGACACGGAGCCGCAGTTTGACGCGGTGCGGGATCTGCTGTCCGTGGCGCTGCATCCGCTGCACCGCCCGGTCGTGGATCCGAAAAAACGCCGGGTGACGGTGGGCTACGGCATCCTTGTGCCGCAGCTGACGCAGCGGATCGATCCGCAAAACAGCGTCTACGCGCGGGTGATGGCCGGCGACGCGGGCACGGCGGCTTATGATGCGGTTTCCGCCGAGAAATATCAGGATCTGTTTGAAGAAAGCCTGTTTTGCGGCAAAGGACTGATCGACGTTGCCGCCTATCATCAGGTCATCGACGGGCTGCCGGAGGAATGCATCCTCAGCCACGACAGTCTGGAAAGCGGCCTGCTGCGGGCCGGGTTCTGCCCGACGGTCAGCATGTCGGAGCGCTGCCCGCAGAGCGAACGCGCTGATTTCCGGCGGCTGGATCGCTGGGTGCGCGGGGATTGGCAGAATGCGCGGTTCGTTGCCGGCAAGCTGCCGCTCGGCGCGCTGACGCGCCTGCGTCTGCTGGGCAATCTCTGGCGCTCCCTCCTGCCGGCGCTTTGTCTGGCCGTTGCGGCCGGCGGCCTTCGCGTGCCCGGGGCGGCGGGCGCCTTGCTTGCTGCTGCCGGAGCGATTGGCTTTGCCGCTCCGGATTTGTTTGCGGCGCTGTATGCACTCGCGCACGGCGGCTTCTCCGCGATGTCGCGTCTATTTTATTCCCAGACCCTGCCGGCCGCCCTGCATGCGGCGCTCGCGGCCTGCGTGCGGCTGATGCTCTGGCCGCGCTTTGCGCTGACCGGCTTGCTGGCGGCGGGCTGCGCGCTCTGGCGGCAGGCGGTTTCCAAACGAAATCTGCTCGCGTGGACGACGGCGGCCGGCAGTGAAGGCGCAGGATCGCGCGGCGTGCGGCTGCTGCGCAGCTGGCCGTCCGTCGCGACCGGGGTCACGTTTTTGATTTTCGGCGGCGCAGTCCACCGTTTGCTCGGCGTGCTTCTGCTGTGCGCTGTGCCGTTCGTGCTGCTGTCCGGCCGGCGGGGACGCGCGTCGAACCGCACGCTTTCTGCGTCCGCGCGGGAGCGCCTTCTGGGCTATGCCGCGGCAGAATGGCGCTATTTTGACACGCTCTGCACGGCCGAGCATCAGTATCTGCCGCCGGATAATCTGCAGCTTTCTCCCGCGCGCGCCACAGCGGCGCGGACCTCGCCGACCAACATCGGCCTAATGCTTGCAAGCACCCTTGCTGCCAGGGATTTCGGCTTTCTGGACAGCCGGACGC
>JAFWCS010000387.1 GCA_017534365.1 Clostridia bacterium
ACGAGCTGAAGAAGGGCATCGAGGAGGATATTCTCAAGCGCAAGACCGACACCGCGCAGCGCGCGTTCGAGGATGCGGTGCTTGAGGCGCTGTGCGAGAAAGTCGAGGGCGAGATCCCCGACTGCATGTATGACAGCAAGGCGAAGGAAAACGTGGATTCCTTTGCGCAGCGCGTTTCCCAGCAGGGGCTGGATCTCGACACCTATCTGATGTACATGGGCATGGATAAGGCGACCTTTGAGCAGCAGATGCGCGAGCGCGCGGTCAACGACGTCAAGCTGGACCTGGCGCTGGAGAAGATCATTGCCGCCGAGGAGATCAAGCCGACCGACGAAGCGATCGCGGCTGAATATCAGAAGATGGCCGATATGTATCAGATCGAGCTCGAGCGCCTGAAGACGATCGTGCCTGAAACGACGGTCGCCGGCGAGCTTGCCAAGCAGGACGCGATCAAGTTGATCGTGGATTCCGCCGTCGTCAAGCCGGCCGAGGAAGCTGCCCCGGCGGAAAGGCCGCCGAGGAAAGCGCTGAATAATCCGCCCGGAGGGGTTCCATACTCAAAGCAGCAATCCAATCATTTTTTTGCGGAGAAAGGAACTTTGAATCATGGCTTTAGTACCGTATATCATCGAACAGACCAATCGCGGCGAGCGCTCCTATGATATTTTTTCCCGCCTGCTCAACGATCGCATCATCGTCCTCTCCGACGAGGTGAACGACGCGACCGCGAGCATCGTTGTGGCGGAGCTGCTCTATCTCGAGGGGCAGGATCCCGAAAAGGATATCAGCCTCTATATCAACAGCCCCGGCGGCTCCGTGACGGCCGGCATGGCGATCTATGACACGATGCAGTATATCAAATGCGACGTTTCCACCATCTGCATCGGCATGGCCGCCTCCATGGGCGCGTTCCTGCTTTCTGCCGGCGCGAAGGGCAAGCGCTATGCGCTGCCCAACAGCGAGATCATGATCCACCAGCCGCTCGGCGGCGCGCAGGGGCAGGCGACGGAGATCCAGATCGTGGCCGAGCACATTCTGCACACGCGTGAGAAGCTCAACCGCATTCTTGCCGCCAACACCGGCAAATCGATCGAAGAGATCGCGCGCGACACCGAGCGCGACAATTATCTGACCGCGCAGGAGGCCATGGAATACGGCCTTGTGGATAAAGTGATCGAAAAGAGATAACCCTTACAGGAGGCAAGCAATGCCCAAAGATGATGAAAGACGGGAGCAGCCGGTCTGCTGCTCCTTCTGCAAAAAGCCGCAGGACCGCGTCAGCAAGCTGATCGCCGGCCCCGGCGTCTATATCTGCGATGAATGCGTCAGCCTGTGCAACATGGTGCTGGATTCCGATCCGAATTATCGCAGCGGCAGCTTTGAATCCGAAGAGCTCCCAAAGCCCCGCGAGATCAAGGCGCTGCTCGACGCCTACGTCATCGGGCAGGAGCGCGCGAAGGTCACGCTGAGCGTCGCGGTGTATAATCACTACAAGCGCGTGTTCGGCAAGCCCTCCGGCAACGTGGAGCTGCAAAAGAGCAACATCCTGATGCTCGGCCCCACGGGCGTGGGCAAAACGATGCTTGCCCAGACGCTCGCGCGCATCCTTGACGTGCCGTTCGCGATCGCGGACGCCACCACGCTCACAGAGGCCGGTTACGTCGGCGAGGACGTCGAAAACATCCTGCTGCGCATCATTCAGGCGGCGAATTTCGACGTGGAGCGCGCCGAGCACGGCATTATTTACGTCGATGAGATCGACAAGATCGCCCGCAAGAGCGAGAATCCCTCCATCACGCGCGACGTCAGCGGCGAAGGCGTGCAGCAGGCGCTGCTGAAGATGATCGAGGGCACAGTGGCCAACGTGCCGCCCCAGGGCGGGCGCAAGCATCCGCAGCAGGAATTTATTCAGATCGACACCTCGGACATTCTCTTTATCTGCGGCGGCGCGTTCGACGGCATCGAAAAGATCGTCGAGAAGCGCATGGAAGGCTCCGCAATCGGCTTTGGGGCCGCGGTGCGCAGCAAGGCCGAGCTGGAAAAAGAGAATCTTTATGAGAAGGTCACGCAGCAGGATCTTGTGCGCTACGGCATCATTCCCGAGCTGGTCGGCCGTCTGCCGATCGTGACCGCGCTTGACGAACTGGATGAAGCATCGCTCGTGCGCATCCTGCAGGAGCCGAAGAATTCGCTGGTCAAGCAGTTCCAGGAGCTGATGTCGCTCGACGACGTCACACTGGAATTCACGCCCGACGCGCTGGAGTCCATTGCGAAAAAGACACTCGAAAAGAAAACCGGCGCGCGCGGTCTGCGCTCCATCGTGGAGGCCGTGCTGCAGCCGATCATGTATGACGCGCCGTCCGATCCGACGATCGAGAAGGTCGTGATCACCAAGGCCTGCGTCGAGGAGGACGCGCCCCCGGAGATCACGCGCAACGCAAAGCGCACGGCAAAAAAAATGCCGCCGAAGGTGACGGCGTTCAAGAAAAAAACGGCGAAAGCTCAATAATTATTTCTAAGGAGAGATCAGAATGAAAAAGACGATTGCGATCCTGCTTTGCCTGCTGCTCTCGCTCTCTTGCTGCGTCCTTGCGTTCGCGGAAGAAAGCAAGCCGGGCTTCGGCGCGTATGAGCATGTGTTCATCATCGGCGTTGACGGCGGCGGCGCGGCGTTCGAGCAGGTGGAGTCTCCCAACTTCGACCGCATTTTTGCCGATAACGCCTATACGCATCACGGCACAGCGGAATATATCACCACCAGCGCGCAGAACTGGGGCTCCATTCTGACCGGTGTGGATTATGAGACCCACGGCTTTACCAACGACAGCACCGGCAAGAACAGCCGCGGCTCCGATTCGCCCAACAACAGCATTTTCTTCTATGCCCGTCAGGCTTTCCCCGATGCGCGGCTGGTTTCCTTCAACCATTGGAGCAACATCAACCACGGCATCATTGAGAATGATCTCGGCGTGAAAAAGATCAATCGCGCGTCTGATCCGCTTGTGACGGATGCGATCGTCAACGAATTCCAGACCGGTCATGCGCCGAAGCTGATGTTTGTGCAGCTGGACGACGCGGACCACGCGGCGCACA
>JAFWCS010000388.1 GCA_017534365.1 Clostridia bacterium
AGGCCGAGCCCGACCTGCGCAGCTCACGTGTTGCATGATCTGGACGGCAGGATTGACGCCGTGCTGGAAGGCGGCGAAAGCGAGGTCGGCGTGGAATCCACGGTCATCACACTCACAACAGAGCCGCCGACGCTTCTGCGTCCGGGCGGCGTGACGCCGGAGCAGCTGGAAAACGTGCTGGGCAGGATACAGATTTCTCCCGCCGTGTTTTCGGCGCTGCGGGCGGGCGAGACCGCGCAATCTCCGGGCATGAAATACAAACACTACGCGCCCAGGACGGCGGTCACGCTGGTCCAGGGCAGCTTTGAGCAGTTCAGGCAGTTCGTCAACGCGCAGAAAACGCCGGTTTGCGCCGTCTGCTTTCACGGCGAAGGCAGCTGCTTCGCGCATGCGATCGAATACGGCGCCTCCGGCGACGGCAAAGCGCAGGCGCACGACGTTTTTGACGCGCTGCGCCGCATTGACGCCGTCGGCTGCAGCCGTGCCCTCGTGCGCTGCCCCGATCCGGCGGGCGTCGGGCTGGCGGTCTATAACCGTCTGCTGCGTGCAGCGGCCTTCCGCGTCATCGATCTGCGCATCCGCATCCCCGTCCTCGGTCTGACCGGGCAGACGGGCGCCGGCAAATCGACCGTTGCCGCCATGCTGGCCGCCCGGGGGTGCGCCGTGATCGACTGCGATCAGGTCGCGCGGGAGGTTGTGGCGCTTCCGGCTGTGCAGGCCGCGCTTTACGACGCCTTCGGCGGCGATATTCTGCGGGACGGCAAGCTGGACCGTCGGCTGCTCGCGCGCCGCGCCTTTGCGGACGCCGCGCATACCGCCGCGCTCAACGAGATCACCCATCCGGAAATCACCCGTCTGACCGTGGAGGCGATCCACAAAGCCGAAGCAGACGGCGCCGTTGCCGCCGTGATCGACGCCGCGCTGCTGCTCGACAGCGACCTGACCGCGCTGTGCGGCCGCATCCTCTCTGTGATCGCGCCGGACGACGTGCGCCTTGCGCGCATCTGCGCGCGGGACGGCATCAGCGAGGCGGACGGCCGCCTGCGCATGGCCGCGCAGCCGCCGACCTCCTATTATATCGAAAACGCCGACCTCGTGCTGCAAAACGACGGCGATCTTGCCGCGCTGCGGCAGGCCGTCGACGCCGTCGATCTCTCGAGCTGAAAGGGAACCCGCCATGAAGCACCGTCTTTCCCGCCGCACCGCCGGCGCCGCCCTGGTCGCCGCCGTGCTGCTGTTTGCGCTCGCCGCAGGGCTGGCCGCGGTCGGTCTGCGGCTGGCTTATCCGCAAAAATACCGGGCGCAGGTGCTGCAGGCCAGCACCGATTATCAGGTGCCGCCCGATCTGCTGTTTGCCGTGATCCGCACGGAAAGCTCCTTCCGGCCGGGGGCCGTTTCCTCCGCCGGCGCGCAGGGGCTCACGCAGATCACGCCCGAAACCTTCGAATGGCTGTGCTACAAGTCCGGGGAAGATCCCGCTGCCCTGAGCCTCTTCGACCCCGAAACCGCCATTCGCTTCGGCGCCTTCTTCCTGCACCTGCTGCTGACGGAATTCGAAGAACCGGCAACGGCGCTCGCGGCTTATCATGCCGGGCGCGGCCGGGTCAACGGCTGGCTGGAGGATCCCGCCTGCTCCGCCGACGGCGTGCGGCTGCACAGGATCCCCGTGCGGGAAACCGCCCATTACGTTCAAAAAGTGGAGCACGCGCAGCGTGTTTACACCAATTTATATCATTTCTGACGCTGGAAAGGATGACTTGTCATGAAAGAAAAAACCAAAGCGGAGGCGCTCCGGGACGCGCTGTGTTATCAGCCCAGGCACATCGCCTACACCATCGACGCGCAGGAGGCTGCGGTCTCCGATGCATTCTGTGCCGACTATATCGCCTTTATGAATGCCTGCAAGACCGAGCGCGAGACCGCCGCGCACGTCAAGACGCTTGCCGCGCAAAACGGGTTCGTCCCCTTTGACGCAAAAAAGCAGTATGCGCCGGGCGACCGCGTCTATGCCGACATCCACGGCAAGGCGCTGATCCTCTGCACCTTCGGCACGGAGCCGCTTTCAGCCGGCACGCGCATCGTCGCCTCCCACATCGACTCCCCGCGCCTGGATCTCAAGCCTAATCCGCTTTATGAAGATGCGGAGCTGGCGTTTTTCAAAACGCATTATTACGGCGGCATTAAAAAATATCAGTGGACCGCCATCCCGCTTGCGCTCCACGGCGTCCTGTTCCGCAAGGACGGCAGCCGCGTGGACGTGCGCATCGGCGAGGAGCCGGGCGATCCGCAGTTCGTCGTGACCGACCTGCTGCCGCATCTGGACCGCAAGCAGGGCAAAAAGACGCTTGAGGAGGCCGTCGTCGGCGAAAATCTGAACCTGCTCATCGGCAGCCTGCCCTTCGGCGACGCGCCGGAGAGCGACGCGGTTAAACTGAATATCCTGCGTCTGCTCAATGAGAAATACGGCATCGTTGAGGCGGTTTCCTCTCTGCTGAGCTGGAGATCGTGCCCGCCTTCCGCGCGACGGAGATCGGCTTTGACCGCAGTCTGATCGGCGCTTACGGCCATGACGACAAGGTCTGCGCCTATCCGTCGATCCGCGCCGCGCTGGCCGTGACCGCGCCGCGCCTGACGAGCGTCACGGTCATCACCGACAAGGAGGAGATCGGCTCCGAGGGCAACACCGGCCTGAACTCCGCCTATCTTGCGCAGTTCATCGAGGACATCGCCGCCACGCAGGGGCTGCCCGGGCGCGACGTGCTGCGCGCTTCGGAATGCCTCTCCGCCGACGTAAACGCCGGCTTCGACCCGATCTTCCCCGACGTCCACGACAAGCGCAACGCCGCCTTCCTCAACCGCGGCATCGTCGTGACGAAATACACCGGCGGCGGCGGCAAGGGCGGCACGAACGACGCGAACGCCGAATTCGTTTTCAAAGTGTGCACCCTGCTCGATGACGCGGCCGTCGCCTGGCAGACCGGCGAACTGGGCAAGGTGGATGAAGGCGGCGGCGGCACCGTGGCCAAGTATATCGCCAGCCTCGGCGCAGAAGTGGTCGACGTCGGCGTGCCCGTGCTCTCAATGCACGCGCCGTTTGAGATCGTCGCGAAGCTGGATGTCTATATGGCGTTCAAAGGCTTCTCCGCCTTCCTGCAGGCATAACGGAATTCTGATCCGCGACGATCTGTTGACAATAAGCCGGCAGATCGGCGTTTTCCATGCGCCCGTCCTCCTTCGCTTCGCTAATTCATGGTTTATTTACAGTTTATTCACTGTTTGTTCACCACTGACAGGCGCAGTTGCAATATTATACAAGCAGCGGGTAATTTGTTGGATTTTTGCCAGATCCGATTTGATTTGTCCCGCACCATGGTTTGCCATCTTCTTTTTTCATTTTTATTTTCTCTTTCCCCAACGCACTGTCGAATGCTGCACACATTCGGCAGTGCACCCTTTTTATATGGGTTTTTTGATGACAAACCGCAAAAACTGTGCTATACTGATGCCATCATCTTCCATGGAGGCACACTATGAATCTGAAAGCTCTTCAGCAGCAATGCGCGGCGGGCGAGGCCTGCCTGGTCTGGTCGCCGGAGAACCGGCGCTATCTGACCGGCTTCCCCGCCTCGGACGGCGTGCTGCTGTTCACAAAAGAAACCGCGCTGTTTTTCGCCGACAGCCGTTATATCGAAGCGGCGCAGAACACGGTTGCGGACTGCGACGAGGTCGTGCTGCTCACGCGGCTGCGCGAACAGCTGCCGGAGGCGCTGCGGCGGCTCGGCGCTGCAAGGCTGCTGACCGAAGCGGAACGGCTGACCGTGCGCGATTTTCGCTCGATCCGCGACTGGGCGGGCGTTCCCTGCGAAGCGGCGGCGCTGGATGAACGCATCAACGCGCTGCGTCGCCGCAAAAGCGAAGCAGAAAAGCAGAAGATCTGCGCGGCACAGCGGATCGCAGAGGCAGCGTTTGACGAAATCTGCCGCTTCCTGCGCCCCGGCGTGACCGAGCGGGAAACGGCGCTCACGCTGGATCAGTTGATGCTGCGCGGCGGCGCGGAGGCGCTCTCCTTTGAAACGATCGCCGTCAGCGGCGCGAACGGCTCCATGCCCCACGGCGTACCCGGTGAAAAACAGATCGAACGCGGCGACTTTGTCACGCTGGATTTCGGCGCGGTCGTGGACGGCTATCACAGCGACATGACCCGCACCGTTGCCGTCGGCGCGGTCTCCGACGACGCGGCGCAGGTCTATGCGACCGTGCTGCGCGCGCAGGAAGCGGGGCTGGCTGCCCTCGCGCCGGGCGTTGCCTGCAGGGATGCGGACGCGGCCGCCCGGGACGTCATCGCGGCGGCGGGCTTCGGCGATTATTTCGGCCACGGCACCGGCCACGGCGTCGGCGTCGAGATCCATGAGCAGCCCACGCTCAATCCCCGCAGCGAGCAGACTCTCGCCCCCGGCGACGTCGTTACCGTGGAGCCCGGCATCTATCTGCCCGGCCGCTTCGGCGTGCGGATCGAGGATATGGCATATCTCACCGAAACCGGCGCGGAGAACCTGACAGCCTGCCCAAAACAGCTGATCGTGCTTTAAAAACAACGCTTTTGCACAGAAACACGGAGAATC
>JAFWCS010000389.1 GCA_017534365.1 Clostridia bacterium
CGCCGAAATCGCGGATCGCCTTGTCGAGCGCGAGGCTCAGCTCATGGCTGCGCAGGCGGGGCATGCCCGCGCCCTCGTCGACGTAGCTGTGCAGCACGGTCAGGTAGTAGAGCAGATCGAACTTCCCGCCGGGCACGCCCATATAGCTCCAGTAGGTGGAGAAGATATCCTGCGCCTTCTTCGGCATGCCGATAGCGTCCAGCCCTTCATTGAGCGTGTGGGAGGTCATGCGCATGAAATCCGGCACGGCGGCGGCCAGCTGCGGCAGACCGCCGAATTCGCCCTTTTCGAGCCCGCCGAGCTTATCCAGCGCGTCATACATCTTCGCGGAAAGCCTGAACGCCTTGATCGCGCTCTCGTAGGAGCCAGGCACCAGCTCGTCGAGTTTGCGGGAGAACGCCTCGAAGCCGGACGGCATCCGGGCGTCCACGGTGACCCAGACGCCGTCCTCATTGAGGAACGCATCCGGATCGCCCTCCTTCGCCGGCACGACCAGGCGGAAGGTGGTGTCCTCGTTGACCCAATCGATCTCAGCGCCGAGCTGCCGGAACATATAGTCCAGCGAGTCCTCCTTTTCCGGATTGCCGATGTTGCACAGCTCGTGCAGCGCGGTCTCGAATTCGAACCGCCCGCGCACAAAAGAGGAGGCCGAACCGCCGGGCAGATTGTGCCGCTCGAGCAGCAGGGTTGAAAATCCGGCTTTTGCGCAGTTGGCGGCGGCGGTCAGACCGCCGTTGCCTGCGCCGATGACAATGACGTCGTATTCTTTTTTCATATCCAACCTTCTTTCTTGATTTTTTATCAGAACCCGGCGCGCAGCGCGCGCGCCAGAGAAATCAGCTGCATGAGCAGCATGGCAAGCAGATCGCGCAGACCCAGCCGCGTCAGCAGCCGGTCCACCCCGTCCGGGAACGGGAACGCACGCACCGCGACGGTGCCGCCCGGCTCCTGCGCGTCGTCCCCTTCCACGCCGAAGCCCTTGGTGCGGAAATTCAGCGGCGTGAGGTTGTTCATCGCGTAGCAGACCGTCAGATGCAGCACGGTGCGCGGCCCGGTCGGCAAGGCGCCGGTGAAGGGCACGGAAACGCTTTCGCCCGGGGCGAGCGTCACGCCCGCGCCGAGGCGGAAGGCAAGCTCCGCCTCCTTGGCATAGATTCCGGTGATGCGCACGGTCGCCTTGTCGCAGGTGTTGCGCACGGTGACGCTGCCGCCCCCGGCCGCGCCGTAAGGCACGCCGTCAAAGCTGAAATCCACGGCGTAAGAAACGTGGTCCGAGGTCAGGAACTGCGGATAGCGCGGATTCGAGTGGATATCGCGGATGCGGTCCGCCAGCAGCAGCTCCAGGAAGAGCGTGCGCGTGCAGGGCGTCCAGTAGGTCCAGGCATGGAAGTTGCCGTCGGAAAACCACGTATTCTCCGGCAGATAGCAGGTTGAAGCGTCGATCTCCATGGTCGGGGAAAGATGATCCGCCGGTGTGTAGCCGTCGGCAAACCGCTCGCCATAGGGTGCGCAACGCGCGCCGGTGGCGCAGGAAACGGGGATGATCCCGTCGGAGTTGACGCCCATGCCGGTCACGACGCGGTTGCCGCTGCCGGTGATAATGGAAATATGCATGCCGTTTCCATTGAGGGCGCGCAGCTTTTCGCCGATCGTCGGCAGGATCTCATAATGGAAGCGGTCGCTCTGCGCCGCCAGCGGCGCGCAGGCAGGATCGCTGAGGTATTTCGCTTTCAGCGTTTCATAATGCTCGATCGGGATGAAATCCCAGATGCTGCCCCAGTAGCCCAGGATCTGTTTGACATAGCGATGCACCAGATCGTTGCAGAGGTCGTCCAACATACCGAACTGATGGGCGAGCACCAGCCAGTTGACGTCCTCCTCCAGCAGCTACCCAGATAGCTGCGCGC
>JAFWCS010000390.1 GCA_017534365.1 Clostridia bacterium
CGCGGGCTCAGGTGTTCGATCGTGACGAATTCGTTGCGTTTCTGCGCGTGATCCGCACCGGCGACGTGCGCGATCCGGAGTTTCGTCAGACGCTTTTCGACGTGTACGTTTCCCGCGTCTATGTCTACGACGATACCTTCACCGTCGATCTCAATTCCGGCGCTCGTGCCGATGGGTATGCGCTGCCGGATCCTCCGGAGGATCCGCCCGGCGACGCCGGTGACGGTGTTCGACCTTTGGAGAAGGACCTCCACCAAATACGCCGAAGTCGAATAATCCAATGTTCCCAAAGTCGAACACGTTGCGGGTTCATTATCCGGCTGACGGGATTTTTGCCTTGATAGGCGTGCAAGGGACGGTCGCATGATCGTCTTTTGCTTTACGAGAACAGTATAATCCCTGCGTACCTGATTTTCAAGAATAAAAAATAAACCCCGCCAAAGCGGGGTGTCTTATGCTCGGCTCTATCGCCGACGTTTATTATTCTGCTGTAGGATCATTGGATCCATCATCGATCATTCCGGTGATCGACATACCAAGTGTGTCAAGTTCCTCCACGGCTGCCTCGATCATATTATCGATCAGTTCCGTTCGTTTGATTCCGAACATTTCAAGCGCATGGATGACAAACTCCTTTTTTCGCTCTTTTGCAATCGCTCCGGTGTTCCCCTGCTTTTCTGCGGATTTTACGAACATTTGCACCATCCACATGACGCCCTTGCGCTTCAGATATGGGATCCCGATCTTTGCGATGATCGTTAAAACAACGAGCAGAACGGCCCGCAGCGCGATCGCGAAAAGATCTGTCGCGATCTGCGTCGGCGTCTGGTCTCCGAGCGTTACGTCACCAACGGCGTCCGCGATCGGCGTGCATGCACATAGGAGCGCGATCATGACGAGAACTGTCACGATCAGGATTGTTCTTTTTGTGTTCTTCTTCATTCTGATGTCTCCTTTTCTCTTACTATTTTGTCGTATGGAAGAAGGTGCGTTTCGATGTACTCTTTCACGTCACCGTTTCCGCCTTTGCTGATGTATTCCCGCCCGGCTGCTATGCGTTCCGACAGCTGGATGCTGTCAGTCATAACCGTCAAGCGAAGAATAGATAGGTGCTGCGATTTATCGCTTTCCGTCAGTTTGTCGATCTTCTCGGATTGACTTGTGATCGCTTCAAGGACTGCGTCGAGTTTCCTTTTCATTTTCCTGTAATACTTTACTGCGGCTACAATGCCGCCGATAATCACCGTCAGCCAACCGATGATTTTCGCAAGAGTTTCAAGCGTCTGCATCACGTCGTTCATTTTTCTATGACCTCCGTGTAGCTCGATACGCATGTGATCCAGGCGTCTGTGCGGCCGTTGTACTCTATGTTATACCAGTGCGGCTCCGTTTCTGCGATGCCGAGCAGCGGGAACGTATCTCCGCCGTGAGCCGTGACGATCCTCTCTCCGGATTTATTCGGTGCTGTACGGATATGTACGGTGCGCGTTTTCTTGCCGCGCACGCGGACATATTTCGTGCGCGCCGGCGTCGGTTCAGGATCAGGTGCGGGCGTCGGCTCCGGCGTCGGTTCCGAAAAATCAAACATTTTCGGGATCCCGATTGCGTGCCAATACGAATCACTGTATTCCTCTTTGACGACGCCGTGCGCTCTGCCTTTTGCGTGAACTACCGTGTTTTCGTCGATCAGGACGCCGACATGCGTCGCTCTTCCGTTCGCGATACGAAATACCCAATACCCGGCTTTTCGCTCCGTAGTCGGCTTACAGAGCCCATACAGGCCGTTTGCGTTGATGTCCTTGTCGATCAGCTTCTTTTTGAGCAGCCAATAAACGATGAGCCCGGAACAGTCGAACGCTCGCAGCACCTTCCCGAACCCTGCTTCGACCTGCTTTTTCCAAAAGTCAACGGCAATATCGGCATACGTCCGATACCTGCCGCCAGTTCTTTCGCCGCCCGTGTTTTGCTCTCTGCGACGAATCCACGATTCGCAGACGGTCGGCGTCATTTGCCCCTGCCCTCCCCATACATAGATGGAGTGTATCGCTACCATTTCGAGCAGATAAGCGATAAATTCAAGTAAAAGACTCATTCAGATACCTCCATGCAGCGAAGCTCGATTTCTTCAAGCAGCCGTTTGATCAGTGCCAGGATCTCCGGTACCGTCAGCCGTGCGATCTCTTCATCCGTCATACGGTTCGCCTACGATCTCCGCGTATTCTTCCTCTGTGATTCTTCCCTTTTTGACCGCATTCGCGACCGCCTTTTTCGTGCCCCACGGCTTGACGCCGTTTTCGTGCCACTCTTTGACCTGTTCTGCAAATTCACTCATCTTCTGCCTCCTCTGTCGGGATCTCGACGTCCGCCATCATGGCAACGTATTCAAGCGTTGCGCGCAGCTCCTCATTCTCTGCACGCAGCCGTTTGTTTTCCTTTTCTGCTTTGCGCGTCCTTTTCTTCAGGTTTTCGACGATCTGGTGTCCGTTTTCCATACAAGTATCTCCTTTTGCGTTTATATACCGGTTTCTCCCGGAATGTCTTTATGTAGAAATCGTCCATAGCTCTGATAGGAGCATCGCCGGCATATTCTGCTTGCGTGATCCATGACTGATAGTGCATCCGGACGGTTTTCATGGTGATCACTTTACGATCAAGCAGCCGTTTCATGCCGAGCAATGTTTTTCGTTCTTCTTTCAAAGAGTTCCGATGCAACCGGATTATGATTTTTCCGGTTTTTGTCATGATGAACCGCTTCCGCAGAAAAGAAAAACCGCATTTTTGAACGTCAAATGTTCCGGCTTTGTCGACCATCGTCAAACCGCGCTCCGCAAGCTTGCGGTTTATCAGATCTCCGGCTCGCTCTACAATATCCCGATCATGATCCAGAATCAGGAAGTCGTCATTGTACTTTGCGTAGTTGCGGCAAAAGCACTTCAAATCGTGATCAAGCTGATCGAGCAGCGCGATCTGATTCAGCTGATTGATCTGACTTCCGAGGCCTGTTCCTCTCTTGCCGTGTGGATCTGCTTCTATGACTTCTGCGGGTCGAGGATCCTGAA
>JAFWCS010000391.1 GCA_017534365.1 Clostridia bacterium
CATGATCAAACCTCTCTGTCAATCAAACCGTTTTGCGTTTACAAAGCTGATCGTGTTTTCTCCGCCGGAGATCGTGATATCCGCCGCGTCCTTGCCGATGACGAAGCTGCTTGCGCGGCTGTAGAGCGGATAGCAGACGCCCTGCTGGAGCAGATAGGATTCGGCGGCGAAGCAGTCCTCCAGCGCCGCGTCGTCATCCACGTCCGCGAGCAGCTGCTTCGTCAGCTGCAGAAAGGCGTCGTCCTTCAGGCGGAAGACTGCGCCCTCCGCAAACCGCGCGAGGAATTCCCCGGCGTCCGCCGTGTCGGTGGTCAGGCCGGTGATCGCGAATTGATAGTCGCCCTTTGCAACGGCGGCGGAGATCTCTGCCGCCGGCAGGATCTCCAGATTGAGCGTCAGATTCAGCCCGAGCGTCTTTTGCCAGAGCTGCACCTGCCGCAGGGCCTGCCCTTCCAGAAAATCCGGGCTCAGAAGCGTGAGCGTGACGCGTTCGAGCTCCAGCGTCTGCAGCGCGGCGGAAAAATGCCGCACGGCGGACGAGGCGTTGCGGCCGAGCCCGGCGGTCTGTGTGCCCGCAGCCGCGCGGAACGAGACGTTGCCGGCGATGCAGGAGGCCGGCACGAAGCCGCGCTCCGGCGTGAAGCCCGCTTCTTCGGTCAGGAACAGGTCACGGTCGATGGCGCTGCACAGCGCGATGCGCAGATCGCTGTTTTGCAGCAGCGCGTCGCCGCAGTTGAACAGGATGCCGTAAACGCCGTTTTGCCGGCGGGCGGCAACGGTGCAGTCCTCCGGGATCGTCGCCTCCGGGGGCAGCATGGCGGCGCTCAGCGAGCCGTTTTCCAGCTTCTGCACCACGGAATCCGGATCGCCGTCAAAGGAGAACGCCACGGTGGCGGGCAGCGCCTTGGAGCCGGAATAATAGCGGTTTTTCTTGATCGTCAGGCCGCTTTCGGGATCCCATGCGCTGACGTAGAACGGCCCGTTGCAGAGGATGTGCCGGTTGCTCAGGCCGTAGCGGCCGTTGGTGGCGTTGAAGAAATCCTCGTTGCAGGGCATGAAGACGCTCTCGGTCAGACGCAGGGGCAGATCCGGACAGGGCGCGGACAGCCGGAGCACAAGGGTATTGTCATCCGGGGCGGAAACGCCGAGCTGCTCCGTCGGCATCGTGCCGCGCAGCACGTCGTTCGCGTTTTCGATCACGGCCAGCCGGTGGGCGCAGGGCGCGCCGGTCGCGGGATCCGCCGCGCGGCGCAGGGCGAACACAAAGTCCCGCGCCGTCACTTTTTCTTCAGAGAAGCGTTTATAGAACTCTTCGCCGTATTCGTTTTTCAGCACGACCGGGCAGTACCACTCCGTGCCGGGCTGCAGAAAGAAGGTCCAGGTCAGCCCGTCCTCCGAGGTTTCCCAGCGCTCGGCCAGCCCGGAGGCGGCCGTGCCGTCGGGCTGCAGGCGGGTCAGGCCTTCAAACACGTTGTTGATGATCAGCTGCGCGCCGGATTCCCCCGCGAATTGCGGGTCCAGCGTCGCGGGTGAGGCGGCGAGCGGATAATAGACCGTTTTGCCTGCGCCGTGCCCGGAGCAGGCTGCCAGGCTCAGCAGCAGCGCCGCGATCAGAAGCAGAGAACCGAACCGCTTCATTTGTTTTCCTCCATCCATTTGGCAAGCTGGTCCGCCAGCGGATTGCTGACCGGCTTTTGCTTTTGCTGCCGCTGCAGATAGTTCGCAACGTCGCGCTTGCCGCCGCCGGCCGTCTGCCTGCGTTTTTCGAAATCCGAGAGCTTTTCCCGGTAGCCGCAGGCGCAGTAAAACGCGCGCTTTTCGCCGTCGCCGCGCAGCTCGAGCTTTTTGTGGCAGTTCGGGCAGCGGGCGTTGGTGATCACGCTCAGAGATTTCCGGTAACCGCAGTCGCGGTCGCGGCAAACGAGCATGCGGCCCTTTTTGCCGTTGACCTCGAGCAGATATTTGCCGCATTGCGGGCAGGGGGTGCGGGTGACGTTGTCGTGCTGATACTCCACCGTGCCCGCGCGCACGTCCTGCACGAGGGCGGCGGCGTAGCGGCGCATCTCCTCGATGAATTTGCCGCTGTCCGCCTTGCCGGCGGCGATCAGCGCGAGCTGCTGCTCCCAGCGGGCGGTCAGCGCGGCGGCGCGCAGATCCTCCGGCACGATGCGCACGAGCTGCCTGCCCTTGGAAGTGGGGTGGATCTCCTTGCCGCGGCGTTCGATATAGAACGCGTCAAACAGTTTTTCGATGATATCCGCGCGGGTGGCGGGCGTGCCCAGCCCGCCGGCGGACTGCAGCGCGCTGCGCTCGGCGGCATTGCCGACCTCGCCGGTCGGATGCTCCATCGCGGTGAGCAGCGTCGCTTCGGTGTAGCGCGCGGGCGGCGACGTTTTGCCCGCCACGATCCGCACCGCCTCCACCGGGAGCGTCGTCCCCTGCGTGAGCGGGGGCAGAGTCTGCGCGCCGAGATCCTCCTCGGCGTCCTCCTCCTCGAGCGCCGCGTCATACAGCGCCTTCCAGCCCGGCACGCGCACGGATTTGCCCTTGGTATAGAACCGGTGCGGCCCGACGGCCAGCGTCATCTGCACCTCGTCGTATTCAAACGGCGCGCTGAGCACGGCGAGAAACCGCCGCACGACCAGATCATAGATATGGCGCTCGTCGTTGGTCAGCCTGTTCAGATCGACGTATTGCTCGGTCGGAATGATCGCGTGGTGATCGGTCACCGCCGCGTCCTTGACGATGTATTTCGTCTGCAGCGGCTTTTGCCGCAGCAGGGCGGCCGCCCGTTCTTTATAAGGCCCGATCGCGATCGCGCGCAGACGCTCGCCGAGCGTGGCCGCCACGTCCTTCGTGATGTAGCGCGAATCCGTGCGCGGATAGGTCAGCAGCTTGTGGGTTTCATACAGCGCCTGCATGAGCGAGAGGGTCTGCTTGGCGGAATAGCCGTATTTTTTATTCGCGTCGCGCTGCAGCTCCGTCAGATCGTAAGCGGCGGGCGGCGCCTGGAATTTATAATTCTTTTTGATTTCGGTCACGGTGGCGCGCTTGCCGCGCACGGCCTCGGCGATGCGCTGGGCGTCGGCAGGGTCGAACATCCGCGCCTGCTGCTTCGCGTCTTTATAAATCGCCTGAAAGCTGCCGAAGGCGGCCTTGACCGTGAAAAAGTCCTTCGGGCGGAACTGCTGGATCTCTTCCTCCCGCCGCACGATCATGGCCAGCGTCGGCGTCTGCACCCGGCCGGCGGAGAGCTGCGCGCCATGCTTGCAGGTGAGCGCGCGCGTGACGTTCAGACCGACCAGCCAGTCCGCCTCGGCGCGGCTCTGGGCGCTGTGATAGAGATTTTCATACTGCGCGCCGGGCTTGAGATTCGCAAAGCCCTCGCGGATGGCCTTGTCCGTCTGCGAGGAGATCCACAGGCGCTGCAGCGGCTTGCGGCAGCCGGCCTTCTGGAGGATCCAGCGGGCGACCAGCTCGCCCTCGCGCCCGGCGTCGGTGGCGATGATGACGGAGGAGACCTCGCTGCTGTTCAGCAGGCTGCTTACAGCGCGGAACTGCTTGCCGGTCTGCGGGATCGTGACCAGCTTCATGCGCTTGGGCAGCATGGGCAGATCCTCCATGCGCCACTGCTGATATTTCTCGTCGTAGACCTCGGGATCCGCCAGCGTGACCAGATGGCCCAGCGCCCAGGTGACGATGTATTTGTCGCCGATCAGGCAGCCGTTGCCGCCGCGTTTGCAGCCGAGCACCCGCGCCAGATCGCGCGCGACGGAGGGCTTCTCCGCCAGCACCAATGCTTTCGCCATGTTACGCCTCGCAGACCTTCAGGATCTCGCCGATAAAGACCTTGTGATAATCGCCGTTTTCATAGCATTGCGCGATCGCGGGGTCGAGAAAACCCGCGGGGTCCATGGGCTGCACGGCGATCTTGCGGCAGACCAGCGTCAGCTTTGCCTGGGCGAAGGTCACCGTGCCGTCTGTTTCGGCGGGGGTGAGCCCGGCCGCGGCGGCTTTGTCCAGATCCCGGCCGCTTTTGGAGCCGCAGAGCGCGAGCGCCGGGCGATAGGAAGGATCGTAGAAGCTGAGCGTGAAGCGATCCTCCCGCTCGAGGAATTCCAGCGTGTAGCGCTGCGGGCGGACGAAGACGATGGCGACGTCCTTGCCCCAGAGCTCGCCGAGCGCGCCCCAGCTGACGGTCATCATGTTGAAGCTGTCAGGCGTGCCGGCGGTCAGAAGGCCCCAGCCGTCGCTGATCAGACGCACGACGTTTTCCCGGACCTCGCGAATATCGATGGTTTTCATGTTTGCTTCCCCCGTTCGTCAAAATGGAATCGAAAAAAATCATTATATGATAGAAATATAGAGAAGGACAGACTTATTTAGAATAGTATATCATATTTTTTTGTGTTTGTACAGGCGCGGATCAAATTTTCTGCGCGCAGGGCAGCAAAAACCGCGCGCCGGAGAGGGCGCGCGGAGTTGATCTGAACAGCGCCGTCACCCCAGCGACGCCAGAAACCGGTCGGCTTCGGCGCGGGTGTGAAAAACGAGCACCGTTTTTTCGGGGTGGTTTGCGATCCGTTCGAGCACGGTCGGGCGGTGGACGGCGTTGTAGCTTTTTACGAAGTCAAGGAACTCCGTGTCGATCTCATCCGCCGGCTCGACCCAGGGCAGGTCCGGGCGGGCCGTGCCGCGCCGGTCGAGGACCCCGGCCAGACAGACGTCCGTCGGGTAATCCAGAAAGATGATCGTATCGCACAGCGCCATGCGCAGCTCCATCGTCGCGCCGTAGTTGCCGTCCATGATCCACGCGTCGGTCGCGCCGATCTCCAGGATTTTTTGCGTCATCTCCTCGCGGGAAACGATCGTGCGGTCCGCCCGCCAGCGGAGCAGGTCCAGCGGATAGAGCGGCAGGCCGGTGGCTGCATGCAGCGCGCGGGAAAAGACGCTTTTGCCGCTGCCCGGGCAGCCGATGACGATGACTTTTTTCATGCGTCTGTCTGCACGGCGCGTGCATAGTCCGCTTCCCGGAAGCCGACGAGGACAAAATCCTCCGCGATCAGAAGCGGGCGCCGGACCAGCATTCCATCCGAAGCGAGCAGGGCGAACTGCGCGTCCTCGCTCATCTGCGGCAGGCGGTCCTTCAGCTGCAGCGCCTTATACTGCAGGCCGCTCGTGTTGAAAAACCGTTTCAGCGGCAAGCCGCTGCGGGCGTGCCACGCGCGCAGCTCCGCCTCGGTTGGGCGATCCTCCTTGATGTTTCGGATCTCATACGGGATGCCGTGCGCATCCAGCCACGCCTGCGCCTTTTGACAGGTTGTGCATTTGGGGTAGCAGACAAACAGCATCGCAAAGTCCTCCTTTTTTCTTTTTCACCGCGTCGCGCGGGGGCGTCGGCTTGATTTTTCACAGCCACTGCACGAACGCCGTTTTGTCGGTGCAGTTGAAGCCGGCCTTTTGATAAAACGCCAGCGTGCCCGCATCCTTCGCGCCGGTGAGCAGCATGATTTTATAGCAGTTTTCTCTTTGGGCGAGCGCTTTCGCAAACCGCAGGCAGGCCGAAGCATAGCCCCGTTTTCTGTAGTCGCGATGCGTGACGACGTTTTCGATCAGCGCGAAGGGCCGGACGTTTCGCGTCAGATTCGGAACGATTACGCAGACGGCGGAAGCCACCGGCCGGCCGTCTTCCTCCGCAACGATGATATGGTAATTTTTGTCGTTCATGATTGCCGCCCATGCGTCGGCTAGGACGGCATCCCGCGCCGGCAGCGCCGTTTCGTGCAGGTGCAAATACAGCTCCAGCAGCGCGTCCAGCTCGTTTTCTCTGATTTCTCTGATGATCATTTTCATTTCACCGCCCTGAGATTCTGTGCGTTTCTGCCGGATTTATCTGCCGCGATCTCACGCAATCACAAGCGTCCGGCCCAGCGGGATCGCGCGCGCATCCGGGTAGTGGCCGACGAACCGCGTTTCGGCCACGGGGAGCCGATCCGGCGTCATGCCGAGCACGAGCGCTTCGATCGTCGGCGTCTGCGCTTTTTCCTCCATCGCCGTAAACGTGCCGAGCAGGATGCCGCCGACGCGGTCAAAGACGCCCATCTGCCGCAGCTGCTCGAGCGCGGTCGTCATCTGATATGCGCCGCCGCCCAGGGATTCCAGCAGCAGGATCCCGCCGGTCACGTCCGGCCAGAAAGGGGTGCCGGCGAGCTTGAGGAAGCAGCGGATGTTGCCGCCGAAGATTTTGCCCTGCATCCGGCCGCCGCGCAGAAACTGCGGCGCAAGGTCGGCCGGATCAAACCGCCCGGGCAGAACGGATCGCGCAAAATGCGCGCGCTGCGCTGCGGCGTCGGTATAGAGCAGGTTGCGGATCTGCCAGTTGACGGCGGGGCGTCCGGTTTTCGCGAGGATCGCGTTGATGACCGTGGAAAGATCGCTGAAGCCGTGATACACCGCGCGGGAGGCGCGGATCGCGTCCCAGTCCAGAAATGGCAGCGTCGTATTCGCCAGGTCGCCGCCGGAGACGTCAAAGATGAGATCGACCGACGGATCCCGGAACGCGCGGTTCAGCGCTTCGGCTTTCTCCTGCGGCGACGCGGGCGTTTCCGCAAGCAGGTGCGGCGAAACGACGGTTTCCGCGCCGAACGCCGCCAGCAGCTGCGGCAGACGGGCAACGTCCGCTTTTTCGTGCGCCGGCAGCGGATCCGAACAGCCGACCAGCGCGATTTTTTTCCTCTGATCCAATCGTCAAACACTCCTCTCCGCAGCTTCGTTGATCGTGAACCACGTCAGACAGAGTTTGTGCCGCACGTTGAATTCTGCCGGGCACTGCGCAAGGAACGCCAGATGCGCCAGCTCCCACGCCCGGAAGGTCGCCGCGTCCATCGAAGCGAGCGTCCCGCGGCAGGCGCACATCCGGCCGTGCCAGCTTTCGCGCGTGAAGGGCAGATCGACGTCAAAGACCTCCGTCTGCCGGCCGGGAAACA
>JAFWCS010000392.1 GCA_017534365.1 Clostridia bacterium
ATATCGTTTCCGAGCCGCTGATCAAGGCGATCCTGACCGGGCACCTGCATTTCAGCTTTGAAAGCAAAGTGAACGGCACGCTGCCGCAATTCGTCACCGGCGGCGCGTATGAAGGCTGGGCGCGAGAGCTGACGATCGTCTGACGCGCGGCCGGGGAGAGAGAACATGGAAAAATTCAGATGGGCCTACGTCGGCAGCGGCAGCATCGCCGGCAACACGGCCGGAAGCATCACAAAGGGCGATCACGTGATCAGCGCGGTCTATTCGCGCAATCCGACGTCTGCGGCCGCTTTTGCGGCGAAATACGGCGCGGCGGCGTATCCTTCTTTTGAAGAACTGCTTGCGGCGCGGGACTTCGACGGCGTTTATATCGCGACGCCGCATACCGCGCATCTCGATTATACGCTGCAGGCGCTGCAGGCCGGCTGCCCGGTGCTGTGTGAAAAGCCCGTCGGCGTGAGCGCCGCCGAGGCGGAGAAGATGATCCGCGCTTCGAAAGAGAATCAGACCTATTTCTGCGAGGCGATGTGGACCTGGTTTTCGGATCTGCCTTATACGATCAGGGACCGGATCGCGGCCGGGACCATCGGCGACGTGCGCCGCGTGCAGATGGCTTACGCGTTTCCCGGGCTGCTGGCAAACAAGCGCTCCCGGCTGCTGGCGCCGGAGACTGCCGGCGGCGCGCTGCTGGATATCGGCGTGTATCCGATCACCTATTGTTACCGTCTGTTCGGCGAACCCCGCAGTATTCGGTGCAAAGGGGTTTTGCGCGGCGGGATCGACGCGGCGGAAATCGTCACGCTCGGCTATGACGGCTTTGACTGCAGGCTGGACGTTTCGCTGATGAAGCTGCGCGAACGCTGCAAAATCGTCGGCGCCAAGGGCAGGATCGACGTGCCGGTCTTTCACATGGCGGGCATGGCAACGCTGAAGGCGGCTGGCAAGCGCGAGATCCTGCGGGGCAAAACGGATTATCTGACGGAATTCACCCGCGTTGCGCAGGAGATCCGCAGCGGGCGGACCGAATCGGCCTATGTGCCGCAGCAGGCCACGCTGGACTGCCTGCGGATTATGGACGAATGCCGGCGGCAGATGGGGCTGGTCTATCCGTTTGAGAAATAAATAAAAAGGGGAGAAGAGAATGAAACAAATCCTGCTTGGCGGCAAACTGCCGGTCTCGGCGGTGGCCATGGGCTGCATGCGGCTGACCGACGCGAAGGACGGCGCCGACCGCGCGATCGAAACGGCGCTGGAGCTCGGCGTGGATTATTTCGATCACGCTGACATCTACGGCGGCGGCCGCTGCGAAGAAGTCTTCGGCGACTGGCTCGCCGCGCATGCGTCGATGCGCGATCAGATCAAAATCCAGACAAAATGCGGCATCCGCAAGGGCTTCTTCGACTTTTCAAAGGCACACATCATCTCTGCGGTCGAGGGCTCGCTCAAGCGCCTGCGCACGGAGTATGTCGACGCGCTGCTGCTCCACCGGCCGGATACGCTGATGGAGCCGGAAGAGGTCGCCGCCGCGTTCGACGCGCTTGAGCAGGCGGGCAAGGTGCGCATGTTCGGCGTTTCCAATCACAATCCGATGCAGATCGAGCTGCTGA
>JAFWCS010000393.1 GCA_017534365.1 Clostridia bacterium
AAGTGGGCAAACGCCTTGTTGGCCTCTGCCATCTTGTGCGTATCTTCGCGCTTCTTGAACGCGGAACCGGTGGAGTTGACGGCGTCGATGATCTCGTTCGCCAGACGCTCCTTCATCGTCCGCTCGGAGCGGGCGCGGGCATAGTTGGTGATCCAGCGCAGACCCAGGGTCTGACGGCGCTCGGGACGCACCTCCATAGGCACCTGATAGGTGGCGCCGCCGACACGGCGGGCCTTGACCTCAAGCGCGGGCATGACGTTTTCCATCGCTGCCTCGAACACTTCAAGGGGCTCCTTGCCGGTCTTGTCTTTGATGATGTCAAACGCATCATACACGATCTTCTGCGCGACACCCTTTTTGCCGTCATACATCACGTTGTTGATCAAACGGGTGACGAGCTTTGAGTTGTAAAGCGGATCGGGCAAGACTTCACGTTTTGCAATGTTGCCTCTTCTTGGCACTTTACTTCCCTCCTTCATAGTAATGATATCATAGGTACTCGGTGACAAATTCCCCGTCGGCGCCAATACGAGGCATACTATAATCTATATAATACACCTTGCATTGGGGCGAAAAAAGCTGTGTTTTCAGCCTGCAAGAAGAATTGTCTGTTGCGATCGGTCAGGAATTATTTCTTGACCTTGGGGCGCTTCTGGCCGTACTTGGAGCGCGCCTGCATTCTGCCGCTGACGCCCTGGGTATCGAGCGTGCCGCGGATGATGTGGTAACGCACACCGGGAAGGTCCTTGACACGGCCGCCGCGGATGAGCACGACGGAGTGCTCCTGCAGATTGTGGCCAACGCCGGGAATGTAGGCCGACACCTCGATGCCGTTGGTCAGACGCACTCTGGCGATCTTGCGCAGAGCGGAATTCGGCTTCTTGGGCGTTGCGGTCTTCACAGCGGTGCAGACACCGCGCTTCTGCGGAGAATTCTGGTCCGTCATCACGTTCTTCTTGGAGTTCAGACCCTTCAACAGAGCGGGAGCCTTCGGCTTTCTTTCGAGCGTTTCTCTGCCGTTGCGAACAAGCTGATTAAAGGTCGGCAAAAACAATCTCTCCTTTCATAAGATTTTTTATCGTGCAGCGCTCCTGCGGAAGAACCACGGGAGCGCGGAACACCACAATTGCGTATTTTAACACAACAAATGCCGGGTTGTCAACACTTTCTACAAATTTTAGTCGGCATTTTCGGCATTATTCACCAATGGCTCGGCCGGATAGACCTCCACCTTATGGTAGCAGCGCATACCGGTGCCGGAGGGCAGAAGCTTGCCGATGATGACGTTCTCCTTCAGACCGATCAGGCGGTCGGTCTTGCCCTTGATCGCGGCGTCGGTCAGCACGCGGGTCGTCTCCTGGAACGAGGCGGCGGACATGAACGAATCCGTGGCGAGCGAGGCCTTGGTGATACCCATGATCGTGGGCACGACCACGACCGGGCGCAGTTCTTCGCCGCTCTCCGCAGCCAGCTTCGCAAGGCGGTCGTTCTCCTCGCGCAGCTCGGATTTCTCGACGATGACGCCGGGCAGGAACCTGGAATCGCCCGGATCCTCCACGCGGACCTTGCGCATCATCTGGCGCACGATGACTTCGATATGCTTGTCGTTGATATCAACACCCTGGCCGCGATAGGTGCGCTGCACTTCGCGGATCAGGTAGTCGTGCACGGCCTCGACGCCGAGAATGGCAAGGATATCGGCGGGATTCTGCGCGCCCTCGGTCAGCTGGGCACCCTTCTGAACCCGCTGGCCTTCCGTCACGCGCAGGCGGTAGCCGTAAGGAATGAGATAGGTTCTTTCGTCTCCGTCGTCGCCGGTTACGACCACGTGCTGGCTCTTCTTGATCTCGCGGAAGGAGATCACGCCGTCGATCTCGCTCATGATCGCGAGCATCTTCGGCTTGCGTGCCTCAAACAGCTCCTCGATACGCGGAAGACCGGTCGTGATATCGGACTGGTCGGCCGCGCCGCCGGTATGGAAGGTACGCATCGTCAGCTGCGTGCCGGGTTCGCCGATGGACTGGGCGGCGATGATGCCGACCGCTTCGCCCACGGTGACGGGCTGGCCGGAGGCCAGGTTCGCGCCGTAGCATCTGATGCACACGCCGTGCTCGGAGCAGCAGGAGAGCAGCGAACGGATCTTGATCTGCGCGCGGGAATCCTCGGGCAGCTCGCCGGCCTGCACCTTGCGCTCATGCTCCGCATAGACGCTCGCGGCAACGCGCTCGGCAACGGCGTCGGTCACCATCTGATCCTTGCTGCAAAGCAGCTCGCCGGTCGCGGGGTCAACGTAATCCTCCAGCAGGAAGCGGCCGGTCAGACGCTCGGCCAGGCCGACGATCTTTCTGCCGCCGTTGTTGCGCGCGCCGTCGTAAATATCATAGACGTTGATGCCTTCGGTGCCGCCGCAATCCTCCTCGCGGATGATGACGTCCTGCGACACGTCCACCAGACGGCGGGTCAGATAACCCGAGTCGGCAGTTCGCAGCGCGGTATCGGCCAGACCTTTGCGCGCGCCGCGGGAAGAGATGAAGTATTCGAGAATGTTCAGACCCTCGCGGTAGTTCGCGCGGATGGGGACCTCGATGGTCTTGCCGGCGGTGTTGGCGATCAGGCCGCGCATACCGGCCAGCTGACGCAGCTGGGAGTCGTTACCGCGGGCGCCGGAATCCAGCATCATATTGATCGGGTTGAAGCGCTTGAAGTTCTTCTTCAGCTCTTCGGCCACTTCCTTGGTGCAGGTCTCCCACGCCTTGATGACCATCTCGGAACGCTCGTCGTTGGTCATGAAGCCGCGCTCATAGTTTTTGGTGATCGTAGCGACCTCGGCCTCGGCCTGCGCAAGCAGGGCCTTCTTCTGCGGCGGGATCGTCGCGTCGGTAACGGCAACGGTGATGCCGCTGCGGGTGGAGTAGCGGTAGCCCTGCGCCTTGATCTTATCGAGCACGTCGGCGGCCACGGCGGTGCCGTGCACCTTGATGCAGCGGTCGATGATCTTGCCGAGCACCTTCTTGTTGACCAGCTGATCCACCTCGGGGGTGAAGCGGTTCGCCGGATCGGTGCGGTCGATGAAGCCCAGATCCTGCGGCACGGGATCGTTGAAGATGATCTTGCCAAGCGTGGTGGTGACCAGCTCCGTGACGGGCACACCGTCAAATTCCTTGGTCATGCGCACGCGGATATTGACGTGCAGACCGATATCGCCCTCGTCATAGGCCATCATAGCCTCGTCGACGGTGGAGAAGGTCTTGTAAACGAGATGCACGTTGCCCTGCTCATCCGCTTCCTCCCACGGCGCGCCCGGTTCATAGGGATCGTCGGGGTTATAATCGGAATTGGCGGGGTTGTTGTTGTTGACGATCGTCAGGTAATAAGAGCCGAGGATCATATCCTGCGTCGGCACCGTGACAGGGCGGCCGTCGGAGG
>JAFWCS010000044.1 GCA_017534365.1 Clostridia bacterium
TGCGCTATGACGAGAGCTTCCTCGGCAAGGATATCGTCTGCGGCTATTCCGACACGCAGGCGGATTATCACAACACGTCCGAGCAAAGCGGCACACTCAACGCCTGGACCTATCTGGCGGCGGGCGCTTCCCCCCGATTCGTCGCTTCGTCAAGGGTGGATGGTCTGCTGTCTGAAAAACATCTGTCCCTCGTTTCCGGCGAGCCCTTTGCGGAGTATACGCACGACATCGTCGTGAAAAACCTGAGCGATCTGTATCTGGACGGGCAGACCGGCGTGGATCCCGTCTATGACGGCAACGGCGACTTCGTTGCCTTCGGCACGGATGCGGGCGGCGTGGTGCATGACGGCGGATCCCCGGCGACCGCGTTCAAAACCTTTGCGGCGTGCAAAAAGCAGATTTATGACAATCTGCCCGAGTTTTATCCCGATCAGCCGCCGGTGGAGGGCTATTATCCCACGCCGAATATCATCGTCTGCGGCAGGGTGGATATCACCGGCGCGGAGGAATGGTCGCTGCCCGCGTTCCATACGAATTATGGTTTGAGCACCCTGGTTCGCCCGCGCCTTGCGCGCATGATGAATAACGATAAAAACGCGGCTGCCGCGACGCGCTATACCGGCTACCTGATCGAGGTGCTGCCGGGCGGCGAGCTGACCCTTTCGGATATCGAGATTTCCGGCAACTGCGGGGCGAATGAATATCCGCGCGTGTGCTCCTCGCTGCTCCACGTCAACGGCGGTGAGGCGCTGATGCGGGAAGGCACGCACCTGACCGACAACAACGCCGATTACGGCGGCGGCGTGCGCGTGGATGCGGGTCGGTGTGAAATGATCGGCGACGCAAAGATCGACTACTGCACCGCCGACAACAATTACGGCTCCGGCCTGAGCGTCGGCGTGCGCCAGAGCTACGGCGGCGGCGTCTATGTGCGCGGCGGCGAATTCATCATGAACGGGGAAAACGCCGAAATCTCCCACTGCGGTCCGACGTATTCGATGGCGTATCAGGAAACCTGCTACGGCGCGCTGGTTTACGTCAACGGCGGCGTCTTCCGTCAGCTCAACGGCAAGCTGAGCGACGCGCAGGTTACCATGAAGGGTACATACAGCTATAGCTGCTATATTGACGGCTCCGTTTATGCGGCAGGCAGTCCGTATGATGCGGAAACCGGCACCGGCACGCTCGTCGAGATCGGCGACCGCGTCGTGAATAACCTGCGCGGAACGCTGGGCGCGAACACATGGAATGCCTATTTCTACGTGCGCGGCTCCGCGATCACCGCGACCGGCGGCACGGTGCGTCTGACGGGACCGCTGTATGCGGAAGTCAACGGCGCGCTCCACGCCGTCTCTCCCGGCGCGCATCTTGAAAACAACAACGTGACCAATTTGTCCGGTTACGGTTATATCTATATGAACGGCGCCAACGCCCTGCTGGAGATGCAGGGCGGCGAGATCGTGGACGGCTTCACCACCTCCCACAGCTATAACATTTATCTGACCCAGGGCGCGAAGATGCACATGACCGGCGGCGTGATCCGCTCCGCCTATTGCTCCAACGTCATCCGACTTGACTACAGCAACAGCTTGTACAGCTCCTTCACGATGGACGGCGGCGAGATCGTGCGCACCTACAGCAGCGGCGGGCCGACCATTTATAACACTTATAGCTGCACATTCATAATGAACGGCGGTGAGATCCACTGCGCCGAGGATGTTTTGCCGGACGTCACGGCTTTGTCGAATTACGGCTATGCCACCATCAACGGCGGCTCGATCTATCGATTCGGCAGCGACTGTATCCTGACGGGCTCCCAAAGTCTGACGATCAACGGCGGTTCGATCTCCGGCTCGCGTTATTCCGGCGTCCGGCAGGACAGCGGCTCCCTCACGATGAACGGCGGCGAGATCTTCGGCAATTCCCGCGCGCTCGTGATGAACGGCGGCACGGCGACCTTCAACAAAGCCGATATCCACCACAATACCGCCAGCGGTCTCAAGGTGCAGAGCAGCAGCGCGACACTGAGAATCACCAGCGACGACGTCGTGATCCGCGAGAATTCCTGCTACGAACATACGATTTTTGTTTCCTCCGGCACGCTGAATATGACGGGCGGCGACGTCCACGACAATCGCTCCAGCAATGGCACGATCCGGGTGGACAGCGGCGCCAACAACGCAACGATCTCCTCTGTGGAGATCTATAACAACACCTCTTCTGCCAACGGCGCCGGCATCTATCTGTATATGGGCAGTAATAAAACCCACTCGGTTTCCGCCTGCGATATCCATGATAACAGCGGCGGCGACGGCACCGGCATCTATATTTATTCACCGGCAAGCGGCAACGACACCAACCAAGTGCATCTGAGCGGCAATCAGATCTATCACAACACGTCCACCGCAAAGGGCGGCGGTCTGGCGATCTATGCAGAGACCACCGGGCAGCAGACCCTGACGGTCAATATGAACAGCAACACCATTCAAAACAATACGGCGCGGATCGGCGGCGGCATCTATGTGAAGGTCGGGCAGGATACCACCACGGCGAACCCCGGCAGGCTGACCTTCAATCTGAACGCCCAGGGTACGGAGATCGTCGATAACGTCTCCTCCGGCAATGGCGGCGGCGTCTTCATCGAGCGCGCCAAGCGCAACAACGTGCGCGCGTCCTTCGGCTTCCAGGCCTATATCGATAAGGGCGGCACCGTGTACGACGGTCCGATCAGTCGCAATCAGGCTGTGAATGGCGGCGGCGTGTATTTCATCAACAACATGACCAACGCCAACTTCCCCGTGATCAACAAGGATGACGTGCAGTTCCTGTTCGGCGACGTCTCCGTCAACAGCAACATCGCCACCGGCGACGGCGGCGGTATCATGACGCCGGGCGGCGCCTATGGCAAGGAGGGCTTGGCGACCTTCTATTTCAACAACGCGGAGCTGCTGGGCAACGCGGCGCAGCGCGGCGGCGGCTTCTTCGCGGATGGCGGCGCCATTCTCCAGGTCTCGCAGGGCATGATCGCCAAGAACGAAGCGAATCAGGGCGCCGGCGGCTTTGTGAACAAGGCGGATCTCCGCTTTGCCAACAACTATACCTTCATCGAAGAAACCGACCATATCTATCTCAATGACCGCGGCTATCCCATCACCGCGTGGCAGTCCTTCACCAACACGGAGAGCGTCTATAACGTCTATCCCTCCGAAGCCTTTGTGGCGGGCGATATCGTCGTTCGCCCCGGCACGGAAGCGGGTGGCTTCTGCCCGGATGCCTCGCCCTTCCTGCGCAACTTCTATTCCGTGCGCCCCGGCACGGTCATCGACCGTCTCGCGCCCTATCTGATCCTCGGACGCATCGTCTTCCTTGACGGCGAGACCGGCGTCGACCCGGTCATCAACGGCACGACCTTCGTCTATCAGACGGATGGAGACGGCGTCGTCCACGACGGCACCGCCCCCGACAAGGCGTTCAAGACCTTCAAGGCGTCCAAGGCGGTGCTCGGCGACGCCCCCGGCGCGATCTACGTCTCCGGCCCGGTGCATTACCGGCAGGATGACCCCGCCGAGGACGACGTCTGGACCCTGGGCGAAAAGCAATATCTCCGCCGCTACTGTGGCTTCCGCGTGTCCTCCGATCAAGCCTATCCAGGCTTTGCGGGCGATATGTTCCTCATCGAACAGGGCACGCTCACGCTGGAAGATCTGCCCGTGGAGGGCAGCTACAAGGCGGACGAAACATGGACCGCCGCAGGCAGCGTCTTCGCCGTGTGCGGCGCGGACGCAAAGCTCATCCTGAACGACGGCGCATCGATTAAAGATAACGTCACCACCGGCGACGGCGCGGCGATCCGCATCGAGCAGGGCGAAGTGGTCCTGCAGGCCGGCGAGATCAGCGGCAACGCCACCACCGGCCGCGGCGTCGTGTATCAGGGCGATACCCTCACCGTTTCCGGCAGCGCACTCACGCTCGAGGGCGAGATCTATCTTGCCGCGGGCGACGAGACGGAAAGCATCCCGGACCGCGTGATCACCGTCGTGGAAACGCCGGACGTGCCTGCGCTGGACTTCGCGCCGGTTAACGGCTATCTGACCGTCGGCGTGGAGAATCCCTATGACGGCCGCGACATCGTCGCCTATCCGGCGGCGGAGATCCCGCTCGAAGCGCAGAAGGCGATCTACGCCCTCGCGCCCGAAATTTCCAGCCTCTACGTGGTGGATAACGATCCCGTGGCGGCGAATATCCTCGAGCTGCGCCTGCCCTATCAGGTTTATCTTGACGGCGTTGCGGGCGATGACGCGCTCGACGGCTCCACGCCCGCCAAGGCGGTGCGCACCCTGCAAAGAGCCTACGAGCTGGTTGCCGCCGCGTTTGTCGACCCGGAGATCATCACCTCCGGCGGGCTCGTGCACGTGGTGGATACCGTGACCGTGACGGATGCGGTCACGCTCTCCTCGTCCTACGTCTGCGGGGGCGTCACCGTCGACGCCGGCGGCCCCGTGACCTTCAAGCGCTATGCGCAGCCGACCGCCTACGAATCCATCCCCGGCGGCGGCTTTGAGAAACCGACGAACCGGAACGAAATCTTTATTGTTGCCGACCACAGCGACCTGCACCTTGTCGGCGTGACCGTGGACGGCCACAGCCTCGCAGTGCCCGAGGGCAGCGGACCGAAGCTCGCTGCGCCCGGCGTGACCGCGCAGGCGGCGCCGGTGCTGGTGGAGGACGGCGGCGTGTTTGAAATGAGCGCCGGCAGGCTCCAAAGCAGCCGCGTGGAAGCGGAAACGCCCGCGATCCCCGGCGGCGCGATCCATGTCAGCGACGGCGCGATCGCAAGCGTCACCGGCGGGGTCATCACCGACACGCTGGATCAGAACGGCGTGAGCATTTATGACGGCGGCGAGCTGGCGTTCTCCGGCAGCCCGTCGATCAAAGGCAGCGTCTATCTTGAGCAGCCCGAAACGCGCGTTGCAGTGCCCGCGGCGTTCACGCCCGCGCAGCCGGTTTCCGTCCTGCCAGCCAACACCTTCAACGGCAGGGATATCGCGCTCTATGATGCGGCGCTCGGCATCCCGGGCAGCGCCGAAAAGGCAAGCTGGAAGCTGCCCGACGACGTGCTGCTCAACTACGTGCTCAACAACAACGCCGAGGATCCGCAGATCCTCGAGCTGCAGCTGCGCGCCTGCGTCTACGTGGACGGTGTGGACGGCCTCGACACCAATTCCGGCGCGGATCCGGAGCACAGCGTCCGCACGCTCAAGCGCGCGTATGAGATCCTTTCCGGTCTGGAGGGCTCCACGATCTATATCGTGAACGAGGTCACGCTCGCGTCCTCCGCGACGCTGGATCACGGCATGTATCTCTCCGGCATGGATTCGATCGACGCCGGCTCCGACGTGCAGATCCTCCGCTACGCCCAGCCGACCGCCTATGATCCGGATGAAGACGATCACGGCGAGCTCAACGGCTTCGGTGTGGAGAGCTACGTTGCCGGCCCGCTGATTACCGTACCCGCCGGCGTGAGCCTGATCCTCTCGGGCGTCACGGTCGACGGTCACTCAGAAGCGATCACCGCGGGCGAGCCGCAGTACGTTTCCCCCGGCCTCGTCACGGCGGCGGCGCTGCTGAAGGTCAGCGAGGGCGGCACCCTGCGCGCGACCGGCGGCACGATGCTGCAAAACAACAACAATACGCTGCCCGCGCCTGCGGGAGAAGGCAAAGGCGGCGCAGTCGAAAACAACGGTCGCCTCCTGCTCGACGCGGTCGTGCTGCGGGAAAACAACGCGACCCACGGCGCCGGTGTCTATCAGAACAGCACCCTGGAGCTCAACGGCGCGGCAGGCCCCGTGATCGGCGAAGATCAATGGATCTATCTGACCGGCATGAAAGCGCAGACGCCGGAGCAGAAGCCGCAGGAGCATAAGATCGACGTGACCGGCATGCTTGCCGACACGTTCAAAGTGACCGTCGATCTCGAATGGCCGGAGATCGGGCGCGACATGGCGCAGTTCTCCGCAACGGCGTTCCTCGAAACGGTGGAAAACGAGAGAGAACACTTCGCCCTCGCGCCGGGTCTTGAATATATTATCGTCAAATCGCCCGAAGCGGATGAACCCGATACCCTCGAGCTCGGCGAGATCCCTGCGTTTACGCTGGAATATGACGGCAACGGCGGCACGCTGCCGGATGGCGTCACCACCCGCGTGCCAGATCCCGATATGCCCTACAACGATCTGCTGGGCTATAACGCCTACGACAAGGGCACGATCATCGAGGTGAAGGAAAATAGTTTCGCGTTCCAGCAGGCAGGGGAGACCTTCGTCGCCTGGAACACGCAGCCCGACGGCACGGGCAAGACCTTCCTGCCGGGCGACAGCTTCTGGGACGAGACCACGGGCATCTTTGAAAACACCGTGCTCTACGCGGTGTGGGAAGACCTCGACCGTGAATATACCGTCACCTACAAGCCGAACAACATGACCGAGGAAGCGGACGTCGTCGACGGCCCCTACGGTCAGCTTGACACGGTGACCGTGAAATACAATGCCGGTGACGGCGGCACGCACTTCACGCCACCCGACGGCAGGCAGTTCATCGGCTGGAATACGCAGCCGGATGAAAGCGGCCTGTGGTATTTCCCGCCCGGCACATCGCTGCCCGGCTTTATTCCAACGGTGACGAATGAAGACGGCGAATTCTTGATCGCGGGCGATATTGAGCTTTACGCGATCTGGCGCGTGACGCCCCCGCATTCGCTGACCATCTTCAAATACGCGGATCTGCGCGATCTGAAAGAGCCGAACAAGACCTTCCTGTTTGAAATCGAGGATATTTATCCGCTCTCCGAAAACTACGGGAAGAAGTATTACGTCTATCTCGGCACCTGCATCGACGGCGCCACGGTCGAAACGGTGCCCGCGTGGATCGACAATGCCTATTGCTACGCGACCGTCACGGGGCTTGCCGAGGGTAAATACCGCGTGCGGGAGCTGACGGAATGGAGCTGGCGCTATTCGATCAGCGACGCCTACGGCGCGGATACCGTGAACTATACGGTCTCCGCCGGGCATGAGATCGTCGTGGCGCTGACCGACCACCGCACAGTCAGTTTTGTGAATGAGCTGACGAATCCGTACTATGTGAACGGATACGCCAGAAGCTATTCCAATACGTTCATTCAGCCCTGACCTTTCGTCAGTGGATTCTGAAAGAAAGGTGGGATAGAATTATGAACAAAGAAACGACGGCGCGCGCGAAGAAGACGCCGGGCAAGATCCTCGGCGATGTGTTCACGACCGTGATCCTGCTCGTCGTGGCGGCGCTGCTGATCCTCTTCGTCGGCGTGCGGCTGGTCGGCATCACACCCTACGTCGTGCAGACCGCGAGCATGGAGCCCGCCTACCCGGTCGGCAGCATCATCTATGTCAAGCAGGTGGACGGGGCGCAGGTGAAGGTCGGCGATCCGATCACCTACTCCATCAGCTCGGCAGGGCTGCTGGCAACGCACCGCGTGGTGCAGATCGATCCGGAGCGGCAGCTCTTTTACACGAAGGGCGACGCCGCTGATTCAGCGGATGCGACCCCCGTGCCGTGGAGTGCGCTGCTGGGGATCCCGAAATTCAGCATTCCGAAGCTCGGCTTCCTTGCAAGCTACGTTGCAACGCGGCAGGGGCGCGTGATCGCGGTCACGGCGGCGGCGATCCTGCTCGTGCTGGCGGTCTTCCCGCAGCTGCTGTCCTCCGCTGAAAAGAGCGATCAGAAGAAAAAGAAGGAAAAAGCGCAGGATGCTGCCGCAGACCTTCCGCCAGATCCCGGGCCCCCGAAATGAAAGGAACGTGCGTTATGAAATTCCGTTTATCCATGCTGACCGATAAGAAGGTGCGTCTGGCAGCGCTGCTGGTCGTCGCCGCGCTTTCGGTCGCCGTTTCGGGAACGCTGGCCTATTTCATGGCGTCGACGCACAGCATCAGAAACGATTTCTTCCCCGCCCGGCTGAACGTGGTGATCCACGAGGATTTTCAGCAGATCGACGGCAGCTACGTGAAATCCAACGTCACCGTCGAGAACGCCGTGGTCCCCAGAGCGTCCTCGCACGCCTATATCCGCGTGCGGCTGGTGCCGACCTGGCGGGATGAAAACGGGAACGTTGCCGGTGTGCCGCCTGTGGATCTGACCGCTCCGCCCGCCGGGATCACGGCGGAGATCAACCCCGACCTCGCGTTTGATTACGTGGACGGGTATTACTACTACAAAGAGATCCTCGCGCCCGGCGAGCAGACTACGCCGCTGGTCAGGAGGATCGCCGTGGATTACGCCGCCCTGGCCGGTACGCCGTATGAAGGTTATACCTTCGAGCTTTCTGTGCTGGCGGAAGGGCTGGACGCCGCGGCAGGCGCGGCCGAGGCCGCGTGGGGCGTCGTTTATTCGGCGCACACCTGGAGTCCCTGCACTCCGTAAAAAACAATACAGTTCATATCCGGGCAAAATCTCATCCCGGTAAAATATGAAAGAAAGGATTTTTGTCATGAAGAAGAAGCTCGTCATCGCATTGTCCCTCCTCGTCGTCGTGGCGATCGCCATCGGCGGCACCCTTGCCTATTTCTCGATGTCCACGGAAGAGATCGAGAACGTGTTCACCGTCGGAAAGAACGTCAAGGTCACCCTGGTCGATATCTACAATCAGGGCACCGAAGTGACCCCCGGCGCGGATATCGCCAAGGAAGTCGGCATTGAGAACACGGCCGAAGAAGGCGGCACCGCCGTCTATGCCGCCGTGACTGCGGAATTCAAGTATTTCGCGCCCGAGTATTATCCCGGCACCGACCTTCCGAAGTATGCCAACATCATCACGGCGGATGATTACACCGCGCTGAGCGCCGCCGAGCAGGCCGAATACGTGGAGATCACCGAGGATTCCTCCTACGTCGGCTACTACATCAAGGCGGACGCTGTTTCCCTGACCTATTGGGACGGCGACACCCAGGTGACGGATCCCGACGCGATCGAAGCGGGCGAATACAACAAGCGCAAGGCGACCTATGACTCCGGCGACGTGGTGTATGCCGCGACCGCGACGGTTGCCGATTACGGCAATTCCGACGAGGCGCTGTGGGGCATCATCAAGCTGCAGAACGGCGAAGAAGGCGCGTTTGTCGACGGCCTGGCCGACGGCTGGACCTATGCGGGCAACACCGCGGACGGCAAAGCCGTGTTCGTCTATGAGAGCGCGATCGAGCCCGGCGATTACAGCGCCGCGTTCACGAACGTGCACGTTGACGAAGATGCGACGGCCGACGATCTGTTCCCGTTCAGCATCACTGTGAAGGGCTACGCCGTGCAGGCGACCGGCTTCGACAGCGCCGAGGCAGCGCTTGCCGCGTCCTTTGACAGCCTGGTTCCCCCGCTGACCGCGTAATTCTCAGCGAACGAAGACCATAACAAACGATCAGATGCCGGCCTGACCGGCAGCGGAAAAAGAGGGCGAGAGCATGAAAGCAAGAATCATCAAAATTCTGACAGCGCTTCTGATCATCGGGATTGTGATCACGGGGGCAACTCTCGCCTTCCGTTCCGCGGAAAAGAAAGCGACCAACATCATCACCATCGGCAGCATTGACATCACCCTCACCGAGCCGCTCTGGGATGCGGCGACGAACGCGGGTGCCGAGCTGCCGGTGGTCTACCCCGGCGTGAGCTTCGACAAGGACCCGACCGTCAAAAACGTCGGCTCCGCCGGGGCGTATATCCGCATCAATCTCGACTACAAGATCACCCCGCACGCGCCGGAGGGCGAAGACCCGCTCCCTGCGCGCCTGCTGGATCCCGCAAACGCGGAGGATCTGGAGATCATCAACATCATCCGTGGCACCTTTATGTATCGGGATGAGACCGACACCTATGTGCACGGCGTGAATCCCGACTTTGAGCTGCGGGAGGACGGCAAGTATTACTGCAAAACCGTTCTGAATCCCGGCGAGGAGCAGATCCTCTTCAGTAAGCTCCTGTTCCCGTCCGACTGGACCGCCGAGGAGACAGAAAAGCTGGGCGACGCATTCTCCGTGATCGTGAAGGCCGAAGCGATCCAGTCCGACGGCTTTGAGGATTACGTAAATCCCGACACGGGCGAAGCCATGTCCGCGCTGGACCGGGCGTGGGAGGTCTACAACACCTACGTCTTCATCCGGCCCGGCGATTGACCGTGAAAAGGCGGTGCAAGCATGAAAAAGAAAAAAACAGCGGCGCTCCTCGCCGCGTTGAGCATATTGTTTACGTTGATCCTGCCGGCGTTTGCGACGGGAACGGTGGAGTATTCCGCCGCGCGTGAGATCGAGATCCGCACGGGCGGAGAAAAGCCGCTGGATCTGTTTGAGTATTACACCAAAGACCTGATGCCCGGCGCGCAGGTGACGTTTCGCGTGCTGGTGCGCAACACGAGCGGGCAACCGGTCAACATGTATCTGAAAGCTGCGGATCCGGACGAGGCGACCTATGCGGCGAACGGCGCGGATGCAGCGCTCTCAAAGGCGCTTCTGAAGGAAATGCCGATGCGCATCGACCTGATCGACGGCGCGGCGGCGACGCCGCTCTTCAACGGCCTGTCGGACGGTACGTCCGGGACCGGTACCGGGATGCGCGAATTCATCTCGCTCGGGACTGCGCCTTCCGGCGTTGACCGCTTTCTTGAGATCCGTCTGACCGTGCCCGTCACGCTCGACAACACCTATCAGAACGCCATTGGCGTGATCGACTGGATCTTCCGCGTGGAAGAGACCGCGGAGGACACGACGGAACTAACGGCGACCTCGCCGACTTCTCCGACCGCGCCGACCGCGGAACCCACAACGCCGCCCACGGCAAAGCCGCCGACAAAGCCGACGGCGCCCCCCGCAACGAAGCCGACGGCCGGCCCCGCGACGCAGCCCGCCGGCACGACGGGGAAGCACGCGCCCTCAGCGGGCACGACAGGGCAGATCCCCGGCCCGGACGTCGTGATCATCGTTCCGCCGAA
>JAFWCS010000394.1 GCA_017534365.1 Clostridia bacterium
CTTCCCTTTCCTGTTTATTTTCTCTTGATCCAATTATACAAGGAATCGCCCGCCGTGTCAATGCGCAGGCATTCACCGCTTGTCAGAAGGGCGCATATATGATATAATAGGATGGTCACGCCGGCATCCGGAACCGGCAAAGGCCAGGCAGGAGGGGCAACAATGAATCTGACAGTTTATCTCACCTCACGGTTCGGAACAGATCCCGCGCTGCGCACAGCGGTGGAAACGCTCGGCGCGTGGATCGGCCGCAGCGGGCACACGCTGGTCTACGGCGGCTCCGCCACCGGCATGATGGGCGTTCTGGCCGACAGTGTGCTTGCCGCCGGCGGCAGGGTCATCGGCGTGGAGACCCGCTTCTTTTATGAAGAGGGGCTGCAGCATAACGGCCTGACCGAGCTGATCATCGCCGAGACAATGGCAGAGCGCAAGTCGAAAATGATCGCGCTGGGCGACGCGTTTCTCGCCTTTCCGGGCGGCACGGGCACGCTGGAGGAGATCGCGGAGGTCATGTCGCTGACCGCGATCGGCCGGCTGCAGGCACCCTGCATCCTGCTGAATCTGAACGGCTATTACGACAGCCTGCGCGCGCTGCTCGCGCATATGCTGGAAACGGGCATGTCGGAGCCGGAGCGGCTGCGCGCGATCACCTTTGCCGACGATCTGCCGCAGGCACTCGCGCTGCTCGAAGCGGCGTGGAAAAACGCCTGACCGCAAGCAACAGAAACGGAAAAATCCGTCCCCGCAGATCTGCGGGGACGGATTCTTTTATAGTATCACGGTTTTTGCGCCGCACAGACGCACGGCGCCGGAAAGCACGGCATGACCCGACGGATCGGCTGCAACCGTCAGCTGACCGGCCGGTTCGTTCAGCGTCAGCCGCACCGGAGCGCCCGCGCGCTTTGCCAGCGCGAGGCCGACCGCCGTGGTGCCGCTCGCGCAGGAACGCTCCCACATGCAGGTGCCCGCGCCCGGCACATAAACCAGCGGATCCAGCCGCTGCGCATGCGCATCATAGAGCATCAGGCCGAGCGCGTCCGCGCACAGCGCCGCGCACCACTGCCGGATCAGCATCTCGGCGTCCGGCCGGGGCAGCGGCGTCTCCACGAGCAGATGCGTCAGCCCGCCGAAGGAAACCGCCGGCAGCGGCCGCACCGCATCCCCGAGCGGGAGCAGGCAATCCGCCACGGCATCCGGCGACGGCATCGTCACCGCGCAGGCATAAACGCCCTCCCGCGGCGGCTGCACCTCCACCTCCACCGGCGTTTTTGCGCCGGAGACCCCGAGCGTCACGCGCCCGCAGCGGCCCTCCTTTGCGCAAAGCCACGCGGCGGCGGACATCGAGGCGTTGCCGCAGAATTCGCCGCCCGCCATTTCGAGCCGCAGGCCCGCCGGCGTTTCCAGCAGAAAACCGGCCTGCTCGGCATCCGGCTCAAGCGCCATGAGCGCAGCCGCAACGGCGCTGCGCAGCTCCTGCGCGACGGGCGTTTCGACCAGCAGGGTGATATTGCCGGTCGGATCCATCCGGTGATAGCGGACTTCAGTCATCGTTCGTAGTGACGCAGGAACTGCTTTGTGCGCTCCTCCTGCGTATCGCCGAAGACGTCCTCCGGCCGGCCCTGCTCCACGATCACGCCGCCGTCCATGAAGATCACGCGGTCGGACACCGCGCGGGCAAAGGCCATTTCGTGCGTGACGATGACCATGGTCATGTGCTCCTCCGCGAGCTGCTTGATGACCTTGAGCACCTCGCCCGTCAGCTCGGGATCCAGCGCGGAGGTCGGCTCGTCAAAAAACAGGATTTTCGGCTGCATGGCCAGCGCGCGCACGATCGACACACGCTGCTGCTGCCCGCCGGAGAGCTCGCAGGGATAGGCGCCCGCGCGATCCGCCAGCCCCATCTTGCCCAGCAGCTCCTCCGCCAGCGCCTTGACCTCCTTGGGGTCGCGGTGCAGCACGGAGATCGGCGCGTCGGTCACGTTTTTGAGCACCGTGCGGTGCGGGAACAGATTGAAATTCTGAAACACCAGCCCGAAATCCTTGCGGAAGGGCTTGAGGTTTTTCGCGTACACGGCCTTGCCGTTGACGGTCTGCACCGCCTTCTGATCCATATAGGCGATCTCGCCCGCGTCGATCGTTTCCAGGAACGTGGCGCAGCGCAGAAGCGTCGATTTGCCGGAGCCGGAGGGCCCGATGATCGACACGACCTCCCGCTGATCCACATGGAGGGAAATATCCTTGAGCACATGATTCTCGCCGAAGGATTTCTGAATATTTGTCATGCTGAGAACAGGCATCGCGATCCCTCCTTAAATCTTATAATAGCTCATGGCTTTTTCCACGCGGCCCATGACAAAGCTGACGATCGCGTTGAAGACGTAATAGAACACGCCGGCCACAATGAAGGGCACAAAGCTCGTCTGGGAATTTGCGATCTGCTTGCCGATGGTGAACATCTCCTGATAGGAGACGGTGAACGCCATGGAGGTGTCCTTGACCAGCGTCACGATTTCATTCGTGATGCTCGGCAGGATGCGGCGAATGACCTGCGGCAGGATGATTTTGAAGAAGGTCTGCACCTTGGTGTAGCCCAGCACCTCCGCCGCCTCATACTGGCCGACCGGCATGGATTCGATGCCGCTGCGGTAAATTTCCGCAAAATAGGCCGCGTAGTTGATCGCAAAGGCGATCACGACGGGAATCAGCTTGTTGCGGGAGACGCTGATGCCGAACAGATAATACGGCCCGTAGGTCACGGCGATCAACTGCAGCATCAGGGGCGTGCCGCGCAGCACGGAGATATAGGCGCGGGCAATGCCGGAGACGATCTTCAGCTTGCTCCCGCGCAGCAGCGCCACCACCATGCCCAGCGGGATGGAAAACAGCAGCGTGAGGAAAAAGATGGCGCAGGTTTTTTCCAACCCCTCCGCCATTTTCAGAATGATTGTCAATAAATCCATGGGAGCCCTCGTTTCTCTTCTTTCTGCGGAAAACAACGAAAATCCTGAAGGCACAGCGATGCACCTTCAGGATCAGTGCCGTTAGACAGAAATGTTTTTATTTGAGATACAGCAGGTTGCCTTCGATGTCGGGATACTTCGCGGCGATCGCTGCATAGGTACCGTCGGCAACCAGCGCTTCCACCGCGCCCTCAACCTGCTCGCACAGAGTAGCGTCGCCGGAACGGAACGCGATGCCGTACTGCTCGGCGCCGAAATCCTCATCGATGATGCGGTAGCCTTCGTTCTTGGCCACATAGCTGTCCGCCACCGGCTTGTCAACAAACACGGCGTCCACCGCGTTGCCCGCCAGCTCCGTGAAGCACTTCAGGAAGCTGTCCGCAGTCACGACCTGGCCGAAGGAATCGGCAAGCTCCTTGAGGTCGTCGTTGAGCAGGCTTTCGCCGGAGGTGCCCAGCTGCACCGCAACGTCCTTGCCCTTGAGATCCGCAGCGGACTGATAGGGGCTGTCTTCCTTGACAAGCAGCACCTGCTCATTATCGAAATAGGGATTGGAGATCACATAACCGGCTTCCTTCATGGAATCCAGGATCGTCATGCCGGACCAGACACAGTCGCATTCGCCGGCGTCGAGCTGCACGAGCTTCTCATCCCAGTTGACGCCGAAGACCTTGAACTCCCAGCCGAGCTTTTCGCAGACGGCCTTGCAGACCTCCACGTCGAAGCCGGTGTAATCGCCGTCGTCGCCGAGGTAGCTGAAGGGCGGATACTCGGGATCGATGCCCATGGTGAAGATGGTTCTGGGCGCATCCGTCGCTTCCTGTGTCGCATCGGGGGCGGCCGTCGTCGTCTCCTCCGTCTTCGCGCCGCAGCCGGCCAGACCGAAGGTCAGCGCCGCCATGAGCAGCGCGAGCACAAGTGCAAGAACTCTTTTCATCTTGATAGCTCCTTTGTATAATGTTTTAGTGTGATAACACTTTACCATATTAAACCAGATTTGTCAATCTTTTTTTGCATTCCGTGCAGTCGCCTGCGTTTGATTGCTGAAACGCAGATCCCGGGCGACCGTCTGCGCGGCGATCGCCCGGGAAAAAGCATGCTTTCATTTAGATTGCCGCCGGCACGCTGAGCACCAGATCGGTCAGCGGGAAGGCGCAGCAGGGGTGAATGCAGCCGTATTGATGATCGGCCAGCCGACGGTAATCCAGTGCCTTGGGCACATAGACCTCGCCGCTGAGCAGATGGGAGTGGCAGAAACCGCATTCGCCGCTGCGGCAGCGCGCGGGCACGGCCACACCGTTCTTTTCCAGCGCCTGCATGACGGTATCCGCGGTAGAAGCTGTGAACGTCTTTGTCACGTCCTGCACGGTCACGGTGATCTCCACCGTTTCCGGCACGTCGGCCGGGTACTCCGGCAGAGAGGCGGGGTCATGCACCTCGCCGAAGGTCTCGCGGCGGATATACTTGCGCGGCAGCTCGAGCGACGCGAGCTCCTTTTCGAGGAAAGCATACATCTGCTGCGGACCGCAGAGGAACACGGAATACGGCGCGTCTGTCGGCGCGTATTTGCGGATCAGCTCCGCAGTCAGGAAGCCCTTTTCCATCCCGGCAGGCAGCTTTTTGCGGCCGAGATCGCTGAGCACGTGCACAACCCGCACCCGGTCGGTGCGTGCCTGCACGGCGTCGAGTTCCTCCTTGAAAAGAATGCTCTTCGGATCGCGGCTGCCGTAAAGCAGCACCAGATCGCAGTCCTCGTCGCCGTCCGCGATCGCATTTGCCAGCGCAACGAAGGGCGTGATGCCGCTGCCGCCCGCCAGACCGATCACGGTCGGCGCGTCGCGCAGGGGCTGATATTCAAACTGCCCGGACGGCGCGGAGACCTCCACAGGAGTGCCGACGGTCCAGTTCTGCAGGATGTAATTCGACATCAGGCCGCCGTCCACGTGCTTGATCGTCAGCTCGTAGCTGCCCACCAGCGCCGCCTTCGGCGCGGAGGAGATCGAATAGGCGCGGTTGACGGGCATGCCGCCGATCGTTTCGAACACGGTCAGATACTTGCCGGCGGCGAAATACGCGAGCGCTTCCGTGCCCCGCGCGGGATCGGGCACAAGGGTGAAGCTCTTGCAGTCCGGCGCGCGCTCCGTCACGGCGGCAACGGTCAGATACTGGCGCTTCGGATGCAGCGCCTTTGCCAGCGCGCGGGCGGAATCCGCCGGCGGAAGCGCGGCCTGCGGCGCAGCGTCAAACTGCTTCTGCCGGTTGGAGAGCACCGAAAGAAACGGTTTCATTTGCAGGGATTTGATCGGGCTTGCCATGTCAGTTCTCCTCCTTTCGCAGCGCCGCAACAGTCAGCTTGGCGGCCTTCTCGCCGGTGTAATAGGCGCAGCCGTAGCCGTCGCCGCGCTCCTGCGACGCGCCGCAGAAGATGAAATTCTCAAACGGCTGATCCTGCGCGAACTGCACCGTGCGGGGGATCAGGCTGTCCCAAAGGTTGAGCATATAGCCGTAGGGCGTGCCCTGCGGGGTGTTCAGATAGCGCGAGAAGGTCGGCGGCAGCGCGATCTCGATCTCCTCGATGTAGGGTGTGATCTCGATATTCAGCGCGCGCTCGCAGGTCTCGATCATTTCCTTTGCGACCTTCGTTTTGAGCTTCTTGTAATCCTCGGGCTTCACGCCCGCCATCACGTCGCCGAAGGTCATCGTCGTCAGGAACAGCTGGCAGGTGCCTTCCGGCGTGCAATCCGGGATCACGTTGTTCAGGCAGTTGATGATGCAGTAGCCGCTGGAGAAGCCCTTCTTCACGATCGCGTCATACTGTTCATCGGAATCGGCGGACGGCGCGATAA
>JAFWCS010000395.1 GCA_017534365.1 Clostridia bacterium
CGGCCAGATCTGCATGGGTAACGTTCGCCTTGCCGGTGTAGGAGGTCGAATAGGATGTGCCCGTGCCGTCGGCTTTGGTGTTCCAGCCGGCGAAGGTGTTGCCCGCCTTGGTCGGCTTGGTGGTGTTGAGCGTCACGGTCGCGCTGTCCCAGATCGCATAGAGCGTCTTGGTGGCGGTCGTCGGCTTGTAGGTGCCGCCGCAGGTGCCGACAACGGTGGTCGCGCCTGCGCTCTCGCCCCAGCCCTTGCAGGTGAGGGCGGCGGTCTGCGCTGTGGGCGCGCCGGAGCCGCCGTTGGCGTTATAGGTGACGGTGAGCGATCTGGTGGGCGTCGGCAGCGAAACGGTGCTGCCGGCGGCGCAGCTTGCGGAGGTCGGGGTCACAGAGCCGCCGTTGGGATTGAAGGTCACGGTGTAGTTGGTCGTGGCGGTCGTCCACTGGGCATAGAGGGTGATCTCTTTATCGACCATGATCGGATCGCCGGGCTGATAGCTGTCGCCGCTGCCGTTTGCCTTGGTGTTCCAGCTGTCGAAGACGTGGCCCGTCCAGGTCGGCTTGGTGGTAGAAATGGTTCTGCTGCCCGCGCTGGTGTAGGTCTGGCTCGAGGGCGGATTGATGCCGCCGTTGGCGTCGTAGGTCAGCTTGTATTTGACGGTCGTGCCGCCGGTGACGGTGACGGTGCCGGTGCCGGCAGTCGCCGTGATCGGGGCGCTGGCAAGGGTGTAAAGCGCTGTGCTCTCAAAGCTGAGCGCTGCAGTGCCTGCCTCTTTGCCTTCGAAGGTGATCTTTGCCAGCACACCGCCGTCCGTGAGCGCTTCCGCGCCGGCGAAGGCGCATTTGATCGAATTGGCGGAGTAGCTCAGGTTTCTGGTCAGCGATGCGCCTGCATCGGTCAGCAGGTCGCCTGCCACCGCCTTGGTCGGGGTCAGCTTTGCGTTGTCATATTTCAGCACGAAGTTACCGGAGCCGGCGTTGCTGTTGGCGGAAAGGGAAACCTCCACCACGACCGTGCTGCCGACCGCAACGGACTTGCTGCTGATGGAAAAGGCCGGTGCTGCAGCAGACGCCGTTACTGCGAGCGCACTCAGGCTCAGCATGAGCACAAGCAGCAGCGCAAGAAGTTTAGCAGATGTCTTCTTCATAATTGGATTCCTCCTGTGTAATGATTTACGAGTCGCTGTTGTATGCGGGATGCCGCGAAAGGCGCGGCGATCAAGAAAGGGAACGATCCGCTTTCAGATCACGGCTGCGCCGGGAATTTATAAGTCGCCTGTTCTTCGGGGGACATGACACAATATTGCAGGATCTTGGAAGCGTCTGCTTCTGTGATGCCCGCAACGCCGTCCACGTCCGCCGCCTGAAGCTGCTCGGCGGTGAAGAAGGTTTCCTGCTCCGCAGGGGGCAGAACGCAATACTGCAGGATCTTGGAAGCGTCTGCTTCTGTGATGCCTTCCACGCCGTCCACGTCGCCGTAGGTGACGGCTGCGCCGTCCTTCTGCCAGATCGCGTAGAGCGTCATGTTGCCGAGCATCGTGATTGGGGCATTGCGTTCATAGACCTTGCCGGAATCGTCGCGCGAGGTGTTCCAGTGGACGAAGGTCCAGCCGTCGCGGGTCGGGATCTCCATCGGGATGGCGGTGGCGTTTTTCACGCGCTCCGGCGCGCCGATGCCGCCGTTGGCGTCGAAGCTCAGATAGCAATCCGGGATCTGCGTCCATCTTGCAGTGACCATCAGATCGCCATTGCCTGCTTTTGCAACCTCCTGGCCGGGAGAGTAGGAACTGCTCGTCGATACCCAGCCGTCAAACCTGTAGCCCTCGCGGGTCGGGAACAGCGGACTGATGGTGAAGGACTTGCCGGTGGTGACGTATTGCCGTGAGGGTCCGCCGGTGCCGCCGTTGGCGTCATAGGTAATCTTCAGATATTTATTGTTGCTGTAAGCGGTGGCGTCCAGATAATAGGCATAGAGAATCAGGTTCCCCGTCATCTGGATCTTGTCGCCGCTCAGGTAAATGGAATAGAACGCTTCCGGATCGGGATTCCAGCCGCGGAAGTAACCGCCGTCCCTTTGCGGGGAACCCTCCGCGATCGTGGCGTAGGTGTAAGGATCGCATTCGACCGGCGGGAAGTCGCCGGTGCCGCCGTTCAGGCCATAGAACAGGGTGAATTTATCATCCCTCGCCCACACGGCATAGAGCGTTGCGCTGCGGTGGATCGTATGGGTTTCGCCGGCGAGAAAATCAGGCGAATAGCCGTTGGGCTGCTCGGACCAGCCGATGAAGGTGTAGCCAGCGCGGGTCGGTTCGACCGACGAAAGAACGATGTCACCGCTGCCCTCCTGCTGCGGAGGCGCGCCGGTGCCGCCGAGCTCATTATAAGTGACGGTATACCACTCTTCCCACGCCGCGTAGAGCGTCACGTTCTTGGTCGGCGTGAAGGTGCCGCCCGGCGAATACTTCGCCGTGGAAGAATTCTTCACGTCTGTCCAGCCCTTGAATTGATAGCCCTCGCGAGAGGGGTTGGTCCAATGAATCGTGAACGTGCCGGTGCCCTTCTGCGTGTCCGGCACGGGGGAACCGCCGAGCCCGTCATAGGTCACGGTGTAATACGTCGTGCCGCTCTCGGCCCAGATTGCGAACAGCGTCGTGCTTCCTGTCAGGAAATAGCGGCCGCCGGCCTGATAGGTCGAGTAGCTCGCGTTTATATTCGGGCTCCAGCCGAGGAAAACGTAGCCGCTGCGGGAGGGCGCCCAGCTCCAGAGATTGATAAAGGTGTTGGGTGCGCCGTCCTGCGGGGCGAGATCCATGTCGCAGGTGCCGCCCGTGAGGTTATATTTCAAAGTGCAGATGTTATCCCCGTATTTTTCCCAGACGGCATTCAGATCAATGCGCGCGCGTTCTTCTGCAAAAAGATAAATCGTCGTGTAAGTCGAATAGGTCGCCTTCGTTGCGTTCGGATCCTCCGACCAGCCCTTGAGACGGAAGCCGGTGCGCGCCGGTACCACCTGACCGGTCAAGACCCTGTCGCCGGCGAAAGTGGCGGCCGGACCGCTCGAACCGTTGGCGTCAAAGCCGCCGTTATAGTGGAAATAGACCGTGTGGGTCATGGTCCAGACAGCATAAAGGGTCGTATTGCTGTCAAGCCAGATCCTGGAACCAGGCTGCACGTAGGAACCGGTTCCCTCGGCATTGTACGCCCAGCCCAAAAAGCTGTAATCATTGCGGGAGGGGGTCGTATTCGGCAGCGTGACAAGGCCGTAGCCGGAGATGGCTGCCGGCGCGCCGGTGCCGCCGTTGGCGTTGAAGGTCAGCCTGGCATTTTGTTTCCACACGGCGTAGAGTGTCGTATTCGCCGTCAGGCTGAAATTGGTGCCGGGCAGATGGAAGTCAACCCCTTCCGCAGCGGGATACTGGGTGGAGGAAGAAGTCGACCAGCCCATGCAGGTGTAGCCGCTGCGGGTTGGCAGCGAGTCTTTGCCCGGCAGCACGACGCTCGACGGGCCATTCGTTTTGATCGCCGCGGGGGCGCCGGACCCTTTATTGGCGTTAAAGGTCAGCGTCAGCTCGCTCACCTGCTCCCAAACGGCATAGAGAGTCATGCTCTGCGTGATGCTGGAATAGGTGAAGTGCGCAGTGTAGGTCGGCGACGTGGCGGAGCTGCTCGTGGACCAGCCGAGGAAGCGGTAGCCGCTGCGGGTGGGGATGCTGTGCGGCATAACGACCCTGCCGACTGTTGCACCGAAGGAGCGCGCAGGCGGCGCGCC
>JAFWCS010000396.1 GCA_017534365.1 Clostridia bacterium
AGGAAGAGCGTGAATTCCAGCAGCTGCCCGGCGGACATGCGCCCCTGCAGCACGAGGCTGCCGCCGAACCAGAGCACGAAGAACTCGCCGATCCCCATGAAAAAGGCGAGGAAGGGGAAGACCAGCGCCCAGGTGCGTTCGTTGCGCACCGAGATCTCCGCCAGCCGGCGGCAGGCGCCGTCGAATTTGCGGATCTCGCGCGCCTCGCTGCCGAAGGATTTGACCACGCGGATGCCGCGCACGATATCGTGCAGGATCGAGCGTGTGCGGGAGTCGCTGCGCCACTGCTTTTCATACCGCCGCCGGATAAAGCGCCAGAAGCGGGAAATCGCAAACACCACCGCCGGCACCGGCACGAAGATCAGGAAGGTCAGCAGCGGACTGATGCGCAGCAGGATGACCAGCACGGCGACGAACGTGATCAGTTTCTCGATCGCGTAGATGCCCTGGGAGGTGATGAAATCGCGGACCGTTTCAGTGTCGCGCGACACGCGCTTCATCAGATCGCCGGAGGTCTTGCGCGACATGGAGGCCAGCGAAAGGCGCTGCACCTTGTCATAGACCTGCAATCGCAGGTCGTTCGCCAGCCGTGCGCCGACGCGGTTGGTCGCCCGCTGCCCGAACATGCGGAAGATCTGGCTTGCCGCCTGCGACAGGCCGATCAGCGCAACGACGGTCACGATGCCGCGGATATGGGCCGCCGCGTTGCCCGCGAGCAGATAATCATCCAGCAGCCGCGCGTGGAGGACCGGCTGCAGGGTCGAGGCGAGGGTGCCCAGCGTCATGAGCAGGCCGCTGAGCAGCAGCAGGGGAAAATAGGGCTTCACCATGCGGAGCAGCCGCTTGCCCAGATAGGTTTTTTCCACGCAGAACAGGCAGACGTCCATGCCCTTGGCATAGTGCCGCCCGCAGGTGGGGCAGACGCGGAAGTTTGCGCGGGAGAGCGCCGCCTCCTCGCCGGTCCGGATATAATGATTGACGACTTTGCAGAATTCGCCCAGCTCCTCGGCCGCCGCCATGGAGAAGCGGTAGACGGGCAGGCTGCGGGCCTGCTGCGCGTCGTCGCCGGCCATGACGCATTCCAGCGTGCCGCAGCCGACAAAGATGCGCAGCGTCAGGGATTCAACGCCCTGCAGATCGCGGTCAAACAGGATCGTCTGCCCGATGCGCGCGAGCAGCCGCCCGCCGCGCAGCAGCAGCGTGCCGCGGCAGAGCGTGCCGTCCGGCGTCAGGTCAAAGGTGACGGCGGTTTCCACAGGAGTCCCTCCTTTCGCTGCCTCATCGGGCAGGGTGCTTTTAATACGAGTTTTTTGCAAATCTGGCGGCGATTATCCGTAGGGAGCGTTCTCCGCTCCCGCGTCGGTCGGCGCTCCGTTTGCGCCGCAGGCGAATAATAAAACCGATCTTTTGCGCAGCTATCGCCGCGTCGGAACGCCCGAAGGTCGTTCCCTACGTGCGCAGCCGCCGGGCGCCGCTCAATAAAGATACGGCTCGAGCTTGCGCAGGCTTTTTTTGGAGATGGCGGAGATATCGTCGATCCGGAAGCGGTTGCCGTCCAGATCAATCAGGATGACGGCGCCGCCCACCTGCCGGATGCTCTTGGTGATGTCCTTCACGGTGAAGGCGCGCTTGAAGTCGCCGATCATGACGTCGAAATAGAAGTTGCCCATTTTTTCCTTGATGTCGAGGATCTCCGTGATCGAGGGGCAGAAATACCGCTGCGCGAGCTCCTCGCGGATGAGCGTCTGCTGATCCGGCGCGAAGGCGTCGATCCGCTCGATAATGCCAAGCTCCTTGCGCTCGATATCCGTGATGCAGATGTATTCTTCCGGCGCGGTCAGCGGCAGGCTGCGCAGCAGCAGCACGCGCGGATACGCTTTGCCGCCGATCTCCGCGGCCAGAAAGCCGTTTGCCCCGCGGGAAAAGACGCAGTCCGCCGGCGCAACGTAGACGGTCTTCAGCGCGTCGGGGGAGCGGGTCAGCTGTTCGTTTCCGGCCATGGTCAATCCTCCTTTACCGCATCCGGGTCGCCCTCGCTGATGCCGATCGTGCGCAGGGCCTCGGACTGGATCTTATATTGCCGATAGAATTCGCCCTTCTGCCGCAGCAGCTCCACAAAGGTGCCGCTTTCCACGACCTGCCCGTCGTCGATGACGGCGAGCTGATCCGCGTCGCGCAGGGTGGAGAGCCGGTGCGCGATGGCGATCGTCGTGCGCCCGGCCTTGAGCTGCAGCAGGGATTGCTGGATCCGCCGCTCGGTCTCGGTGTCCATTGCGGCGGTCGCTTCATCCAGAATCAGGATCTTCGGATTCTGGATCACCGTGCGCGCGATGGAAATACGCTGCCGCTCGCCGCCGGAGAGCTTCTGCCCGCCGGCGCCCACGCGCGTTTCATAGGCGTCGGGCAGCTTCATGATGAAATCGTGGGCGGCCGCCGCCTTCGCCGCCGCGATCACTTCGTCCATGGTCGCGTCCGGCCGCGCATAGCGGATGTTGTCGGCGATCGAGCCGCTGAAAAGATAGATATCCTGCGAAACGAGGCCGATATTCCGTCGCAGCTCCGCAAGCCTGAGATCCTTCACGTTGATCCCGTCGATAAAAACGCCGCCGCCCTTGGCGTCATAGAGCCGGGCGATCAGGTTGGCGATCGTGGTCTTGCCCGCGCCGGTCTTGCCGACGACGCCGAGCATTTCGCCGGCGTTCACGTGCAGATCCATCTTCTTGATGACCGGCTGCGCGGGTTCATATTCGAATTCCAGCGCCCGCAGCTCGATCTCGCCCCGCAGGTTCTCAAACGAGACGGCGTCGGGCTTCTCGGTGATCTCGGGCTTCGCGTCGCAGATCTCAAACACGCGCTGCGCCGAATCCGCGCAGCGGGCCCACCAGTTGGAAACCCAGCTGAGGAAGTCGAAGGGTTCGCGCAGCATGGAGATATAGACCGTGAAGCTCAGGAGCGTGCCGGTCGAGATCTCGCCGCGCGCGACCAGGATGCTGCCGTAGCCGAGCATGAAGGTCGAGAGCAGCATCACCAGGATCTCCATGAGCGGGAAGAGCGTGGATTCCGCGAGCATCTGTTTGAGCTCCGTGCGCATGATGCCGCCGCTCAGGCCTTCAAAGCGCTCGAATTCCGTCTCCTCCGTGGCGAAGGCCTTGATCACGCGCTGGCCGTTGATGCTGTCGCTGAGCATGGCGTTCGCCCGGGCGTAGCTGGCCCAGACGCGGTGATGCAGCCGGCGGAAGAGCCGGTCGCCGAGCACGAGGGCGGCGATCATCACCGGCAGCGCGAGGAGCACCGCGAGGGTGAGCTTGACGCTCATGAAGAACATCACGGTCAGAATGCCGATCACCGTGAGCGTGTCGAGCAGGATCGCGGGCACGCCGTCGACAAAGAACCAGTAGATATTGTTTGCGTCGCGCATGACGCGGTCCATCAGCGTGCCGGTCTGTTTGGAGGAATAGAAGCTCACGGACAGGCGCTGCATCGCGTCGAAGATCTTCACCTTGATGTCATAGATCACGCGCGGCATGACCGAACCGCTGACGTAGTCGCGCAGCATGGTCAGAAACGTGTTGAACAGCCGCACGCCGAAGATCGAGGCCACCAGCACGCCAAGCGCCTTGAGGGATTCCCGCAGCGGTGTGCCGTCGGCATTGGCCAGCACGTTGTCAAAGAGGGCGCGGGTGCTGATCTGCGGCACGAAAATGGCGGCCGCGGCGCCGAACAGCATCACGCCGAAGATGAGGACGATCTGCGGAACGTAGCCGCCGAAGAAGCGGAACAGGCGCAGCGCCGTGGCGGAGCGACGGCTGTGCTTGCGGCAGAGGTCTTTGTTCGGCGGGCAGGGCGCGCCGCATTGGCGGCAGACGCCTTTTTTGGCCTCCGGTTCGGGCGGGGGCTTGATCTCGCCCGTCTCGCGCCAGGTGTTCCAGACCTTCACGAAGGCGTCCATCTCCGCGCGCTTGCTCAGGGAGAAGCGCAGCAGGCTCCTTTGCC
>JAFWCS010000397.1 GCA_017534365.1 Clostridia bacterium
CACGGTCCCGATGCTGCGCGCCGCGATCGGATCGGCAGGCTCCCAGTCCATCACGATCTTGATCAGCTTCCCGCCCGGCCTGAGCAGGCGCCGGATCTCCGCGCGCATCGTCTCCCGGTCAAAATACCAGAAGCATTGCGCGGCGGTGATCGTGTCAAAGCTGTGGTCCGGCAGGCCGGTCGCTTCGGCGGGGGAGACCAGATACGTGATCTGCCGGCCGTGGTCCGCGGCTTCCTGCCGCGCAAAGGCGATCTGCTCCGCCGAAACGTCCACGCCGGTGATGCTTGCCTTGGAGTTATAGAGGTTTTTCGGCAGCACGCCGGTGCCCGTGCCGAGGTCGAGCCAGTCCGTGCCGTCGGCGGCAACGCCGAGCGCCCGCAACCGGTCATACAGCACCGGCGGATAGATATCGCGATAAGCGGCGTAGGCGGCCGACGTTTTGCCGAAATCGAAGGCCTGCCCCCTGTCGATCGCGTGCAGCTCCATGCCGAGCCCTCCCTTCGTTCTTGCTCCGCATGCAGTATAGCATACTTCCGCGCGGGATGCAACCGCGCGCGCGGAAACGACGCCGCCGGATACAAAAACGCGCCGCAAGCCGAAGCCTGCGGCGCGGGAAGCAGTTCAGATCAAGGAGTCGGGAGGGTCACGCTGCCGGTCAGCGCTTTGCCGGTTTTGGCGTAGGGGCTGCAGGGCGTGATCGTGACGGCATAGGTCCCCGGGTCGAGCGCGCCGACGTTCACGCGCATCTCCGTCGCGTCCGCGCGGACGTAATTCGAGATCACGGTGGCGGCGAAGACCTCCTTTGCGCCGGCTTTCACGGTGATCTTATAATCCTCGGCGCCCCAGAAGCTCTCTGCGTTCGGGAAGACCAGCACGGCGCCGTCTGCCGTCTGTTCCGCGGCGATCTGCGCGCCGGCAGGGAAGGCGGGCGTCGTGTCCAGCGCCTGCAGGGTGCCCCAGGTGTAGCAGTGATTGCGCTTTTCGGCGGGGTTCGGCAGATAATAATCCGTCTTTTCAAAGAAGCGGCGGCTGACGACGTCATAGAGCTTGAGCCGGACGTTGCCCTGCGCGTCCGCTTCGCAGATCCAGAACGCGCCGGATTCGCCGGGCGCGTCTTCATCGCCGGCGATATAATTGAGATTGCCCATCAGCGCGCTGAGCGAGCCGGTGCCGACGGCAGTGAACGCCCCTTGCCAGATGCAGCGCGGGTCGCAGGGCGCATAGTGGGAGTGGCCGGAGAAATCCACGGCCTGCGGATAGCGTTCCAGCACGGTGCGGATGGTGAAATCGCTCCAGTTCACGCTGCCGTACACCGTCGCGAAAGGATGGGGATGCTGAATCACGAAGACCGGGCGGTCCGGCGTGTCGGCGCAGGCGGCGTCGAGCTGTGCGGTCAGCCACGGCTTTTTCTCGGTGAAGGTCTTGCCGTCCGGCGCGTAGGAGCAGGCGATAAAGTGATAGCCGTTGATCACCAGATGACGATCCACGTCCTCATGCACGAGCGCGCGGTAGACGTCGTAGCCCACGGAGGCGTCCTCATCGCGGTAGCTGATGAATTCATGGTTGCCCAGCACGGTCAGCAGCTGCGTTTCCTCGCGCAGCTCGCGGTCCATGATGCTGTTGAAGAGCTGATATTCCTTTTCTGCGCCGGAGGTCGCGAAATCGCCCGCCACGATCAGAGCGTCGAGCTTCTGATAGCGCTCGCCTTCGGCATAGGCGTAGCTGTCCTGCAGGAGCGTGGCCAGCCGCAGCGCGGCGGGCTGTGCGGGATCGCCGTCCAGATGCACGTCGCTCGTGACGGCGAAACGCAGCACCGGCGTGAAATCGTCGGGCGCCTGCGGCAGCGCGCGCGGGCGCGTGAACACGCCGGAGGTGAGGGCAAAGACCACGGTGAACACGGCCGTGATCAGGCGGAACAGAAATTGATGAAACAGATTGGTCGCCATGACAGCGCCTCCTTTGCGGATCGGTTTTTCGTGTTACATTATAGAAAAACGACGCGGACTTGAATCACTGCCGCGCGGCGAAAGGGGAACCGGGCTTAATGCTCCAGCCGGACGATCTCCTCATAGATCCGGCTGCAGTTTTGGTCGTCATGCAGCGGGAAGAACGCCGCGCTTCTTTGCCGGTAGATCTCCTTGAGCGCAAAGCCGCTGCTGATATAGTCAATGAGCAGGCCGCACAGCGCGTCTTCATCCTCCGTCACCTCGCCGAAGCCCATGGTCCGATGATCAAAATAGCCTTCTTTGTACTGCCGGGCATAGAATTCGTCGCGGTCAAACTGATAATAGACGCAGGGCTTCTGCATATAGGCAAAATCAAAGTGGATGCTGGAATAATCCGTCACGAGCAGCGCGGATTCCTTCAGAAGCTGCTGCACGTCATAATGCGCAAAATCCGCGATCGTCACGCAGGCGGCGGATGAATCGAACAGCTCCAGGTATTTCTGCGATTCATAATGCGGATAGAACACGATCTCCACGTGCGCCTGCTCCGCGGCGGAGAGCAGCTTCTCATTGGTCAGCAGCCGGTTCCAGCGGCGGACAAATTCCGTCTCCGCAACGGACTGCCCGTCGCTGCGCATAAGCGCGAGCGCCCTTCGCCAGGTGGGCATGATCAGGATCTGCTTTTTCGTCTGCAGGTCGTACAGAGGATCAAATCGTGCAAAGCCGGTGTATCGGACCGCGTCGGGCTTGTAGCCGAACCGCGCCCGGACAAAGTCGTATTCCGGCTTCGCGCCGCAGATGAAAAGATCCGCGCGCGTGTTTTCCGCATACAGCTGCTTGATATCGGATTGGGTGACGCCGTGCTGCAGGAACACGGTTTTGCCCGGCGGGCGGAGCCGCTGGAGCGTGGCCGTGTAAAAGCCCCTGCGGGGCGAGAATCCGAGGATGTGCGTGCTGATCTTGACCCTTGCGGCGATGAACAGCAGATAATGCTTCAGCGATCTGTAGCGCACGACGTTTCCGTAAGGCGTCACGTTTTTTCTGTCCGCAGAGTCCGCCGTGATCACGTAATAGACCTTTTTTTCGGGATGCTTCTCCCGCAGGTAGCGGAACAGGTAAAAGCCGTTGTCCCGGGCGTCTGTGCCGCGCTCCGCGACGAGCCAGATATCGCGCCGGCGAAACAGCAGGGCAAACGGATATAGAAAATAGTATTTGGCAAATTCAATTTGCCGGATAAGCCGCCGGCGAACGGCGGCCTGTATTCGTTTCAGATCCATTCTGACACTCCATGTCAACAGATTGCGGGCTCAGAGCAGCGCCCGGATTGCGCGGAAGGTCCGTTCGCAATGATCGCCGCGCTTTTCGGAGAAGCAGGCGCGCGCTTTTTCGTGATAGCGCGAGGGGTTGCGCATTTCGTCGCCGGCTTCCGCTTCGAGGCAATCCAGCAAGGGGCCCGGGTCCGCGGTGTCGAAGACGGGGCCGAAGCCGTCGCGCCGGCAGTCGAACTGCCCGCGCGGATAATGCATCGAATAGAAAGCGTCTTCATCAAACTGCCAGTAGAGGACGGGCTTGTCCATATAAGCAAAATCGAAGTGGACGCTGGAGTAATCGGTGATCAGGAGCCGGGATCCCGCCAGCAGCGCCGGGACGTTCCCGTCGGCGTGCGTCCGGATCTCCACGCGCTCATTTTCGGAGCGGAACAGCGGAGAAAAGCGCTGCAGCATGGCGTGGAGATAGAAAACGGCCTTCAGATCATACGCTTCCAGGATCGAGAGGAACCGTTCGTTTTCGAGCAGGCCCTGAAAGCGCTGATAATAATCCGACTGCAGAAAGCCGTCCGGATCGGTATCCTTCAGCCACGTGCGCCAGGTCGGCATGATGAGGATCTGCCGCCCGGTTTCGTGCGGCGCGAGCAGGTCATCGAAGCGGCACATGCCGACCAGCTGCGGAACGCCGTCGGGGTGGCCGAACGCCCGGCAGATCATTTCGTATTCCGGCACGGTGCTGCACACAAACAGATCGAGCCGGGCGGCGGGGAAGCGAAGCGCGTCCGGCATGTTGCCGGTGACGCCGTGCTGGAGCATGACCTTTTTCCCCTTGACAAGGCGGAGCCGGCGGTCAAGGATCGTAAAGCGCAGCCGGTCCGGCGCATAGCCCATGATATGCGTGCTGATCTTGACGGGCGATGCGGCGAACGCGAGCCAGTGCGCAACGGACCCCGGCTGGATGACCCGGCCGACCGCGCGGACCTTCTGATACTCCGGGCTGCGGCGGTCAATGACGTAGGCGCAGGGGATTTCCGGGTGGGCGGCGCGCAGATAACGGAAAAACACCCAGGCGTTGTCGCAGGCATCAACGGTCCGCTCCGAAATCAGCCAGAGATCCCGGTCTTTCTTTACGATCCGGCTGAGCGCGGAGAAAAACCCGTGCAGCACGAGCAGGCGCAGATAGCATATGAAATTTATGGCTTTTTTCATCATGACCGATCCGTCCGTTTCGCCCGCGTTTTTTTCGGGGCAACATTTTACTATGGTTTGCAGGAAAAATCAAGAGGAGGATTCAGGAAATGAGCCGCAGGATCTCCTCGTAGATCCGCCGGCAGTTGTTTTTGTCATGCAGCGGGAAAAACGCCGCGCATCTTTGCAGATAGAGCGCCTTCGGCGCAAAGCCGCTTTCGATATAACCGACGATGAGCGCCGTGAGCGTTTCGGCGTCATCGGTCACTTCACCGAAGCCCATGGTTTCCGGGTCGAAATAGCCCCGGGCGTAATGCTGCGTAAAGAACGCGTCCGCGTCAAACTGATAATATACACAGGGTTTTTTCATGTAGCCGAAATCAAAATGCACGCTGGAATAATCCGTAACCAGCAGCGCGGATTCCCTGAGCAGCGTCTGCACGTCGTAATGCGCAAAATCCGCGATGACCACGTTGGGGCTTGGCGAAGCGAACTGATCCAGATCCCGCTGCAGCTCATAATGCGGATAAAAAACGATCGTAACGCCCGCGCGTTCCGCCGCCGCCAGCAGGGTTTCGTCATGCAGCAGCGCGTTCCAGCGCTTTGCAAAGTCGCTGCCGGCGATGGTGTTTTCGGCGAGGCGGCGCTCGTTCAGCGTCCGCCGCCACGTCGGCATGATCAGGATCTGTTTTTTGATCCCGAAATCGTACAGCCGGTCGTAGCGGGCAAGGCCGGTGTAGCGGACCACACCCTCCCGGTAGCCGAAGGCCGATCTGACGTATTCATATTCCGGCGCGGCGCCGCAGATAAAGAGATCCAGCCCCGTTTTGTCCGCGTGGAGCTGCCGCAGATCGCACTGGATGACGCCGTGCTGCAAAAAGACGGTTTTTCCCGGCAGGCAGATCCGGTCCCGGTTGTATGTATAGAACCGCCGGTTCGGCGCGTATCCCATGAAATGGGTGCCGATGCGCACCTGCGCCGCGATAAAATACAGATAATGCTTTAGCGATCCGAAGCGGATCAGATTGCCGAACGGCGCCAAGTTCTCTCTGTCCGGCGAGTCGTCGGTGATCACGTAATAGACCGGCCTGGACGGATCGTGTTCCCGGATGTATCTGAACATGTGAAAGCCGTTGTCTCTGGCGTCCGTTCCGCGCTCGGAGACGAGCCAGATGCCGCGCCTGCGATAGGGCAGGGCGAACG
>JAFWCS010000398.1 GCA_017534365.1 Clostridia bacterium
GCAGGGTCGAGGGTCAGCGTGATGAAATAGAACTGATCCTCCGTCACGTTGCCTTCTTCATCCGTCTGCCCCTGCACGGCCGTGCATTCCTGCACTTCGCCGGTCAGCGGCAGCTGCGGTTTGACCGCCTCGTCCCGCATCACAGTGTCGGAGATCGAGGGGTAAAGCGCGGCGATCTGCCCGCCGGCGCCGTCGCGCACGAACAGCAGCAGGTCATTGTCCACAGCGGCAAACGGCAGCGTCGCTTCGCCGCCGAGATCCACGTCGGTGTGCAGACTCAGCTCCACGTCGTCGGCCGCGAGCGCGGCGGCATAAAGCCGCTGCACGTAGGCGGCCGCCTGTGCGCCGTCGGTCGGCAGCGCCGTCACGGACGGCTCCGGCTGCAGCTCCGGCATCTGGAAGCGTTCTTTTTCGATTTCATTTTTGGCGTAGAAGCCGATGGCGGTGAAGCAGATGCCCAGCGCCACCAGAGCACAGAGAACGCCGAGGAGGATCTTGGTCTTTTTTTTCATCGGCTTGCTCATAGCTCCTTGCCCTCCTCTTCCGCCTTGAGCGCTTCTTCAAGCGCCTTCATGCGTTCTTCATGCTCTTCTTCGCTCTCGAAGATCGGCAGCGGCAGGGAATCCAGATCGACCTCGCCGGCGCGGACCTTCTTCAGCAGCTCCTTGCGCTTGATGTCGTTCTCCGAATAGGTGGGCTCAATGCCGTTTTTGAGCAGCGCGCGGTTGAGGAAGAAAACCACAAGCAGCACCGCGCAGCTCAGCAGTCCGCCGAAGCCGAGAACCACGGCGGCGGCGTCGCTGGACGGCAGCGCGGATTTCAGCACGATCGCCGCGACCTGCGCGAGCGCCGAAACGACGGCGCCGATCAGCGCGCAGCGCTTCATGAAAGTCGTGCTTTTGGTCAGATTCAGGAAGCCGAGCAGGAACGCGGCGAAGATCAGCAGGTCAATGACTGTGATCACGAGGAAGAACCCCGCAAGCACCGCCGCGGCAAGTGTGGCTTTGCTCAGAAGCGCGCTCTGCAGCAGCTGCGGCGTTTTCAGCAGCATGCCGTTTCCGAAGGACTGGATCAGCCCGATCAGCCCGATGGAAAGCTTGCCGTCAAAGAACGGAACAACGTAATGCGCGCCGCCGAAGGGAAGCATCAGCGCGCAGACCGCGCCGATGGTGAAGATCATGCGGGCGATCTGGAGCTTGCCGCCGATGAAGGCCGCCTTGATGCGCGCAATGATCATCCGCGCCGACGCCGATTCCAGCTCCGTGCGCTTGGCATCGCGGATCAGGCCCTCTTCCTGCGTATAATACAGGATGTTGACGCCGCAATGCCGGCAATTGGGTTTGAGATCATAGAAAGGGATCTCGCCCCCGCATTTGGGACAGATCATTTCAAGACTCCTTTCCGATAAAATACATAATAAAGTATAACATAGGAGTAAAGAAAAGTCAAAACAAAATCCAAAATTAAAGGCACGAATCGACCGTTTTTTGTATATTTTTTCAATTCGGATAGAAAAATGAGAGAAGATATGCTATAATAGGTGCAATCTATCCCGGAGGGAGGAACCGAGAATGAAACTGGCCGTGATCGGCGGGGGCGGCGTGCGCTCGATGTTTCTTGCCAAGAGCATCGCGCAGAAGGCCGCGCAGCTGGGAATCACCGATCTGGTGTTTATGGACAACAACGAGCAGAAGCTGAAGATCTACGGCACGATGGCGCAGACCGTGGCCGCGCGGATCGACAGCCGCCTGCGCTTCACGCTGACGACGGATGCGAAAGCGGCCGTGCAGGATGCGGATTACGTGATCACCACCATTCGCGTGGGCGAGGATGACATGCGCGTGAAGGATGAGCGCATTGCGCTTTCCAAAGGCGTGCTCGGGCAGGAGACGACGGGCGCGGCAGGCTTTTCCTTCGCCATGCGCAGCGTCGGCGCGCTGGCCGACTATTGCGAGCTGGTCAAGGCGTGCGCCAAACCAGGCTGCAAGGTCTTCAATTTCACGAATCCCGCCGGCGTCGTATCGCAGACGCTGCGGGATCTGGGCTATGATTTCACCTACGGCATCTGCGACGCGCCGAGCGGCATGCTTCGCTCCTTCGAAAAGCTTTACGGCGCGCCGGAGGGCAGCGCAAAGGGCGAGCTGTACGGTCTGAACCACCTCTCCTATTTTCAGTCCGTGACGATCAACGGCGAAGAGAAGCTGCGCGACCTGATCGAGGATGACCGCGCTTATGCCGAAACGGATCTGCGCTATTTCGAGAAATCTCTGCTGCGCGAGCGCCATGCGATCCTGAACGAATACCTCTATTATTATTACTACCGCGAAAAGGCGGTGGCCAACATTCTCCACGCCCCGCAGACGCGCGGCGAGCAGATCGCCGAGATCAACCGCCGCATGACCGCGGAGCTGTCGCAGATCGACGTCGCGCGGGATTTCGACAAGGCGCTGGCGATCTTTGAACGCTGGTACGGCGAGCGCGAAAACAACTACATGGCCGCGGAATCCGGCGTCAAACGGCAGGGACAGTGGAGCTTCGATATGTTCGGCAAGGATGACGGCGGCTATGCCGGCGTTGCGCTGAAATTCATGGAGATCGCCCGCGGCGGGCAGCCGGATTCGATGATCCTTTGCGTACCCAACGGCGGCGCGATCGACGGCCTGCTGCCCACGGACGTGGTCGAGGTGACCTGCGACATCGTCGGGGGCGAGGCGATCCCGCACCGGTTCGGGCAGGTGGACGCGCAGAATCTGGAGCTGATCCGGCGCGTGAAGAATTATGAACGGCTCGCGAGCGAGGCGATCCGCACGAAGTCAAGAACGCGCGCGGTCGAGGCGCTCACGCTCCATCCGCTGGTCGGCAGCTACAGCCTGGCCACGGCGCTGGTGAAGGATTATCTGGCGCTCAACCGGGCGTATACGGGGGATTGGGCATGAGCTTTGTTGCAGGCGCGGCAGCGGCCAACGTGGATCTGCTGTATGAGAATATGCCGAAGATCCCCGACGTCGGGGAGGAGGTTTATACCGACCGCTTTTCGCTGCAGCTGGGCGGCGGATTGCCCGCGACGCTGATCAATCTCGGCCGGCTGGGCGTGCCGGCGCGGATCGCCACGGAGCTGGGCGGCGACCTGTTTTCCGGCTTTGCGCGCGACGCTTTTGCCGCCGCCGGCGTCTCGCCGCTGAATCTCTATGCCGGCGACCGGATCCCGGTCAATATCACGAGCGCGATCCTGCTGGAAAGCGACCGCAGCTTTGTTTCCTACGGCAAGGGAGAAATGGATACGGATGCGCGCGCGCAGGAGGCGTTTTACAGGATGGCGACGGGGGCCAAGCTCTGCCTGATGACGGCCGGCGGCTTCCTCGACGTCTATCGCACGCTGAAAAAGGAGGGCACGACGCTGGTGCTCGATATGGGCTGGGACGACGCGCTCAGCTATGAAACCTGCGGCGAACTGCTCGACCTTGCGGATTATTACACCCCCAACCGGAAGGAGGCGCTCAAGCTCACCGGCTGCAGCACCCCGGAGGCCGCCGCGCAGGCGCTGACAGCCCATTTCCGGCGTGTGATCGTCAAGGTGGATAAGGACGGCTGCCTCGGCGTGGACGAGGACGGCGCGTTTTTCTGCGAGAGCGTCGCGGACTTCCGCCACGTTGACAGCACCGGGGCAGGGGACGCCTTCCTCGCCGGCTTCTGCTACGGGCTATACCACGACTTCCCGTTCCGGGACTGCATCCGCTTCGGCAATATCACCGGCGGCAAAGCGGTCACCGCGGTCGGGGCGCTCACGGCTTTCGTGACGGAGCCGGAGCTCCTGGCGCTGAAAGCGAAATACTACGGCTGAACCAAGTGATAAAACACGGATACCGCCCGGCAAAGCGCCGAACGGTATCCGTGTTTTGCTATAAAAAACGGCTCAAAATGAAGCGATTGCAAAGAACGAACGGCCTTCGCCCGTTCTTACGCCACGCGGTGCGGTGAAGGCATGGCGGGGCAGGGACGGGC